>CAYMZL010000001.1:0-13946 GCA_964394825.1 uncultured Dehalococcoidia bacterium
CCAATAAATGAGCCGCCCCCATCCTAACCTTCCCCCGCGCCAGGGGAAGGGACCAGTCTCTCCTCCTTCAGGGTGAGAGTTAAAGTGGGGGTGAAATGGTATACGTCAAATCCACCTGGATCCGGCAATAGTTCCGACAATCTAGGAACATTTTAAAAAAAGGGAGCGAGATAAACATGGCAGCATATCTGATCGGAGACATCGAGGTGACCGACCCGGACACCTACGCCAAATATGCCACAGGGGTGCCCGCGACGGTCGCTGCTTTTGGCGGGAAATACTTGGTCCGGGGTACCCAGGGCGAAGTTGCCGAGGGAACGTGGACTCCCAAGCGGTTGGTGGTGCTGGAGTTCGAAAGCATGGAGCAGGCCAAGGCCTGGTACAACTCAACCGAATACGCCGACCTGAAAAAGCTCCGTCAGAGCGCCTCCAAGGGAAACTTGATATTCGCGGAAGGCGCATAACGCGCGGGAGATCCGGTCCCTGGAATTGGAATAATGGCTACAACAAAGAAAGATATCAAGAAGATCAACCTGCCCGTGGAGGGCATGACCTGCGCCGCCTGCGTGGGCCACGTGGAGAGCGCCCTCAAGGGCGTTCCCGGCGTGGTGGAAGCGTCGGTCAACCTGGGCACTGAAAAGGCATCGGTGGAGTTCGCTCCCGCCGAGGTGACCGTTCAGCAGATACAGGAGGCCGTCTCAGGGGCCGGGTATAAGGTCGGCACCCAAACGGCCTCGCTGAATATCGGCGGTATGACCTGCGCGACCTGTGTGGGTCATGTGGAAAACGCTCTCCGGAAAGTGCCGGGAGTCGCCCTGGCCAGTGTCAACTTGGGTGTGGAAAGGGCCACGGTGGAGTTCGTGCCGGGCCTGGCTGAGCTTTCCGACCTGCAAGCGGCGGTGGAAGGGGCTGGTTACCGCGTCGAGGGTTTCAACGATTCCGGAGACCAGGAGCGGGAACTGGAGCGGCTCTCCAAGGTGAAAGAAATCCGGGAACTGCGCGACCGTCTGGTATTTGCCGGGACCGGCGCCATACTGCTGTTTCTCGGGACCTTCGACGCCTTTCCGTGGGTCTCCAAGTTCATGGGCCAAGGCTACTATCCCTTCCTGCTGTGGGCCCTGGCGACGCCCGTGCAGTTCTGGGCCGGCTCCAACTTCTACACCTCCGGCCTGGGCGCTCTCAGACACGGAACGGCCAACATGCACACCCTGATTGCCCTGGGCACGACGGTCGCCTATGGTTACAGCGCGGCGGTGGTCCTGCTCGACGCCTTCTCGCCGGGGGTGCTGGCGGACAGCGGCATCGAGGCCAAGGTCTATTTCGACACCGCGGCCATCATCGTGGCCCTGATCCTGTTGGGCCGGTTCCTGGAAGCCGGGGCGCGGGGCCGCACCTCGGAGGCCATCAGGCGGCTCATCGGACTCAGGCCCACCACGGCGCGGGTGGTGCGGGACGGCGAAGAGGTGGACATTCCCGTGGACCAAGTCATCCTCGGAGACATCGTGTTGGTGCGTCCCGGAGAGAAGATTCCGGTGGACGGTCTGGTGACCGAGGGTTATTCGGCGGTGGACGAATCCATGCTCACCGGCGAAAGCATGCCCGTGGAAAAGGGCCCCGGCCAAAAGCTTTTCGGGGCAACGATAAACTCCAACGGGGCCATGTACTTCCAAGCCACCCAGGTGGGAGGTGAGACGGTCCTGGCCCAGATCATCCGTCTGGTGGAGGAAGCCCAGGGTTCCAAGGCGCCCATCCAGCGGCTGGCCGACCAGGTGGCTTCCTACTTCGTTCCCGCGGTTATCGTCGCGGCCTTGGCCGCCTTCCTGTTCTGGATGCTTTTGGGCCCGGCCCCGGCCTTGACCTTCTCCACCCTGGTCTTGGTCTCGGTGCTGATCATAGCCTGCCCCTGCGCCCTGGGACTGGCCACGCCCACAGCCATCATCGTGGGCACCGGCAAGGGAGCGGAAATGGGGGTGCTGATCAAGCAGGCACAAGCCCTGGAGATTGCCCACAAAGTCGATACGGTGGTCTTGGACAAGACCGGCACGCTCACCACCGGAAAGCCCGTTGTGACCGACCTGGTGGCCTCTGGGGCCCCCGGCGCCTCCGAACGGGAACTTCTGTTCCTGGCCGCATCCGCCGAGCGTGGTTCCGAGCACCCGTTGGGTCAGGCCATCGTCAACGAGGCCCAGGACCGGGGATTGGAATTGGAGTCCGTTTCCGGGTTCCAGGCCGTTCCCGGCCGGGGCATCACCGCCCAGGTGAACGGGCATACGGTCCGGTTCGGCAATCTGGCATTGATGGAGGACGCCGGAGTGCCCTTGGACGGCCTGGTGGAAAAGGCCACGGCTTTGGCGGCCCAAGGCAAAACCCCCATGTTCTTGTCCTCCGACGAGACAGCCATGGGTCTGATCGCCGTGGCCGACACGGTGAAACCGGAGGCCCATGAGGGACTGGCCAAGTTGCGGCGCATGGGATTGGAAGTGGTGATGCTCACCGGCGACAACGCCCAGACGGCCCACGCCATCGCGGGCCAATTGGGCGTGAACTGGGTAGAAGCCGAGGTGCTCCCCCAGGATAAGGCCGCCGTGGTCAAAAGGCTGCAGGCCGAAGGCAGGGTGGTGGCCATGGTGGGCGACGGCATCAACGATGCCCCGGCGCTGGCCCAAGCGGACGTTGGTCTGGCCATGGGCAGCGGCACCGACGTGGCCATGGAGTCGGCGGACATAACATTGATGCGGGGCGACGTGAACGGCGTGGCCACGGCTTTGAATCTGAGCCGGCAGACGATCCGCACCATCAAACAGAACCTGTTCTGGGCCTTTTTCTACAACGTGATGCTCATTCCCGTGGCCGCCGGGGTCCTGTACCCCGTGTTCCAGGGAGTCGGCGGCGTGCCGGGCGGTCTGGAATTCTTCTTTGGAGAGCAGGGTTTCTTGAATCCGGCCCTGGCCGCGTTGGCCATGGCGTTCAGCTCGGTAACCGTGGTTAGCAATTCCCTGAGGCTGCGGCGGGCCAAGGTCTGATTAACTCCGCCGCTTGAACCGGCAATATCACTTGGAAGGCATACCCGGAGGAAATGACGATGGCGACAGCGATTGACCCGGTCTGCAAGATGGATGTGGACACCGGCAACCCGCCCGGTGGGCAGAGCGAACACCAGGGCACGGCCTACTACTTCTGTGCTCCCGGTTGCAAGGTGGCCTTCGATAAAGAGCCAGAGAAATATCTGTCCGAGGCTGAGGCGGAGTCCGGTGGTAACCACCAAGCCGAAAGCAAGCCTGGGTTCTTTGCCCGGCTGTTCGGCAAAAAGTAGCAGCGGGCGGCTTTCTAGAGGGTTGCTCCCACTGAGGCTAGCTCAAAATCCTGTACGACTGGTTGTTGGCTCCTTCGACAGGCTCAGGACGAGCGGTGGGTCAGTGCGACTTTCTCCGGCGGAAATGACCCCACAGCCGTAGGGGCGGGTTTTAAACCCGCCCCTACACGCATTGACACATTCCCGGATTCGCACAGTGCGATCCCCATATGACCGCTCATGGTGAGCTTGTCAAACCACCTCTGCGGGTGTAACCAAACCTCAGCATAAAGGACATTTTGAAATGGCCTAGGCCGAAACGCCGTGGCAGCGCTTGTACTTCTTGCCGCTGCCGCAGGGGCAGGGAGCGTTTCGTCCCACCTTTTCTCTGCCACCCACCGGGGCTGAGCCGCGCTGGGCGTCGTTGATCGCCTTCATGGGACTTTCTTGCTTGGCGGCCGGACGGCGCCGAGTTCCCTGGGCGGGCTGCTCGGTGATCGACGCATGGAATACGGTGTGGATCACCTCGGCCTCGATACCGGCCTGCAGCTCTCCGAACATCTTGTGGCCTTCCGACCGGTACACGACCAGCGGGTCCCTTTGGCCGTAGGCTTGCAGTCCGACTCCGGTGCGCAGGTTCTCCAAGGCTGTCAGGTGCTGTACCCAGTGGGTGTCGATGGCCCGCAGGAGCAGCAAGCGCTCCACCGTCCGCATCTGTTCTTCGCCTAGGTCCTGTTCCCGTGCCTCGTAGACCGTCTCGGCGAAAGCGTCCAATATCTCCGATATCTGGTCCCGCTCCCACTGGTAAATCTGGTCCTCGGTGGACAATTCCGGGGGCAGGGGGCAGATCTGGCGCAGTTCGTCGATCAGGCCGCCGGGGTTCCAGTCGTCGACGTGTTTGCCCGGCAGATGGTGGTCTACCGCAGCCGCGAACTCCCGGCGCAGCATATGGATGAATTTGAGCTTCAGCGACTCGCCGTTCAGGGCCTCGTGGCGGTCCTGGTAGATGATCTCCCGCTGTTTGTTCAGAACGTCATCATAGTTCAGCAGGTTTTTGCGCATGTCGAAGTGGTAGCCTTCCACTTTGACCTGGGCGCCGCCGATGGACTTGGTGATCATCCGGTTCTCCACCGGGGTCTCTTCGTCCAGACCCGTCCAGCTCATCACCGTCTTGATCCTTTCGCCGCCGAACCGTTGCATCAGTTCATCTTCCAGTGAAACGTAGAACTGGGAACTGCCCGGGTCGCCCTGGCGTCCGGCGCGGCCCCGCAACTGGTTGTCGATGCGGCGGGCGTCGTGGTGCTCGGTGCCGATGACGTGCAGGCCTCCCAGTTCTACAACCTTGTTGTGCTCTTCCTGCCAGTCGGCCCGGCCGGTGTCGCTGCCGCCCAGCACGATGTCGGTGCCGCGGCCGGCCATGTTGGTGGACACGGTCACGGCGCCCAGACGGCCGGCCTGGGCGACGATGGAGGCTTCATGCTCGTGGTTCTTGGCGTTCAACACCTGGTGGGGGACGCCCCGCTTCTTCAGGCGGTCACTTAGGTACTCCGAATCTTCGATGGAGGTGGTGCCGATCAGGATAGGCTGGTTCCGGCCGTATAATTCGGCGATGTCTTCGGTGACGACCTTCCATTTCCCATCCTCGGTCTGGAATACCAGGTCTGAGCTGTCGTTCCGGACCATCGGCAGGTTGGTGGGTATCGCCACGACCTCCAACCCGTAGATCTTGTAGAACTCGTCAGACTCGGTGAGGGCGGTGCCGGTCATGCCGGCCAGCTTAGCGTACAAGCGGAAGTAGTTCTGGAGAGTGATGGTTGCGTAGGTGATGCTCTCCCGCTGGATCTTGACGCCCTCCTTGGCTTCCACTGCTTGGTGAAGTCCGTCGGACCAGCGGCGGCCGGGCTGCAAACGCCCGGTGAACTCATCGACGATGACCACCTCGCCGTCCTTAACCACGTAGTCTTTGTCCCGCACCTTCGTGACCTCGGCGGTCAGCGCGTTCTCCATGTAGTGGACCTGATGATAGTTCTCCGGATCGTAGAGGTTGGTGGTTTTGGTCCACTTCTCCATCTTGGAGATACCGTCTTCGGTCAGGGAGATGGCCTTGGTGCGGTCGTCGATGGTGAAGTCGGTTGCGCCGTCGAGCCTGGTCACCAGCTTGGCGAAGTTCTGGTATAGCTGCACCGGCTCATCGGCCGGGCCGCTGATGATCAGGGGGGTCCGGGCTTCGTCGATGAGAATGTTGTCGACCTCGTCCACGATGGCGAAGTTCAGGACCCGCTGCACCCGGTTGGCCTCGTCCAGCGCCATGTTGTCCCGTAGGTAGTCGAAGCCGAATTCGTTGTTGGTGCCGTAGGTGATATCGGCCCGGTAGGCCTCCTGGCGCGAGACGGCCCGGAGAAACTCCATGCCGTTGGGAGCTTCGGTCACTTCGGGGTCGTAGATGTAGCTCGCATCGTGCTGCAGGCACCCAACGGTCAGGCCCAGGGCATGGTAGATCGGGCCCATCCAGACCGGGTCGCGGCGGGCCAGGTAGTCGTTGACGGTGACTACGTGGACACCCTTGCCCTCCAATGCGTTGACGTAGACGGCCAGCGTGGCCACCAGAGTCTTGCCTTCGCCGGTCTTCATCTCGGCGATCTGACCTCGATGCAGGGCCATCCCGCCGATGAGCTGCACGTCGTAATGGCGTTGTTTTAGGCCGCGCCGGGCGGCCTCCCGGGCGGCGGCAAAGGCTTCTGGAATGATGTCGTCCAGGTCTTCTTCGCCGGCCAGCCGGGACCGGAACTCCTCGGTCATTGCCCGGAGTTCCTCGTCGGTCATCTTCTGAAATTCAGGCTCTAGCCCGTTGATCTCCTCGACGATGGGAGATAGTTTCTTAAGGGCCTTTTGGTTGGGGTCGCCAAGCACTTTTTGGAGAACGGAAACCATGGATTATTGGACCTCTTCGGCCTCGTAGATTGGCGCCGTGGCCCGGCGGATGTTCGGTGGGGCGCCGGTCAGAGCGCAGCCAACGGTCATTGAGACCGTCACAGGCGGCTCAAAGCCCATTATATTGTATCCAAAGCCCTGGGGGGATGCACGCCCTTTCTGGGTCGGGGTCTTTCGATTGCCATCTTTGTATATCGATTGGTGGGACGGAGGTAAGAGAGTTGTCACCCTGAGTAAAGCGAAGGGTCTCGTTTCACTCGGTCAATGCTGGTACTTTAGCAACGAGATTCTTCGGCTCACGCCTCAGAATGACAGAGCTTCGGAGGTGTCTCTCCCCTTAGACGTCCGTCCCCGGCCGTGCGCCGCCGATCAATTCTTTCAAGCTGGAGCCTCCGGATTGGCGCATCCAGTCTTGAAGCTCGCCCAAGATCCGCCAGGGCGCGGACAGCCCCACCAGGTTGGCGCTGCCGATCTGTACGGCGGAGGCGCCCGCCAGGATGTATTCGGCCGCATCCTCGCCCGAGAAAATGCCCCCAACACCTATGATCGGCACGTTCACCTCATTTGAAACCTGGTAGACGAGGGCCAAAGAGATGGGGCGCAGACCCTGTCCGGAGAGACCGCCGGTGATATTTCCCAACACCGGCTGACGGGACTGGGTGTCGATTCGCATGGCCGGTATGGTGTTGCAGATCGTTAGGGCGTCGGCCCCGGCGTCAACGGCCGCGCGGGCAATCTCCGTGATGTTGGGAACGTTGGGCGCCAGCTTGGCCAGCACCGGAAGGTCCGTGTTGGCCCTGACCGCCGCCACCGCCTGCGCGGTGAGGCTGGCGCTGTGGCCGAATAGACACCCATCTGCCACGTTTGGGCAACTGAGGTTGAGTTCGATGCCTTGGAACCCGGTCCCCTGGTGGGCCATGGCGGCCATCTGTCCGAACTGTTCGACGGAATCGGAGGCGAAGCTGAACAGCACCGTGGCGTTCCAGCGGTCCCAGCCGGGTGTAACGTCCCGCAATGCCGCTTCGATACCGGGGTTGGTGAGGCCGATGGCGTTTAGGAACAGCAGGTCGCCGGCGTCCCAGGCCTCCCGGTAGGACTGGGGATACCACTTGGGCTCTAAGTTGCCTTCCCGGGGCAGTCGGGTGAGTGTCTTGGGGACAACCGCGCCCAACTGGCCCAGGTCCATATCTTCGGTGATGCCCCTGCCGTAACCGTCGTAGCCGAAGGTCCCAGAGGCGATCATCACCGGGTTGGCCAACCACAGATGATGGGGGTTGCTGGGGGCCAGATCTACGGATAGGTCCAGCCCTTGAGCAGACTCCGGTCTATTCGGCTGCCTCACCATCTGCCGTGATGCTTGGTTCGTCGCTCCCCTCCGCATCCTCTTCTCCAAGGTCCGGACTTGCGCCGTTGTCGCCGTCGTGGCTGAGGCCGTTGGTGCTGAGTTCACTGGCCTCGGCAAGGTCCAGGTCGCCGGGCTCATCCCCGTCCGCATCGAGTTCGTCGTCCGGTTCCTCGATGCTAGGTTCTGGCGTCGAGTTATCACCGTCGGCCGCTTCGGCAAAGATGTTTGGTTCGTCGGGGGCATCTTCGCTGGGCTGCTGGTCGAAGGCGCCGGTCGGCGCGTCGGTTACGCCCAGCCAACCGCCGGGGGACACCGCGGCGATCTCGGGCACCGGTTCGGGTTTCAGCAACTCCTCCATGCCGGGGATATGGACCCGCGCCGGGATGAGCCTGCCGATGATGACGTTCTCCTTCAGTCCCTGTAGCCAGTCTTGGGCTCCGCTCACCGCCGCTTGGGTCAGGACCCTGGTGGTCTCCTGGAAGGAGGCGGCAGACAGGAAGCTGTCGGTCAGCAGAGACGCCCGGGTTACGCCCAGCAGGACGGGCTTGGCAGTGGTGGGCTCGCCACCCTCGGCCAGCACCTTGTCGTTCTGGTCTTGGAACTGGAATTTATCGACCATTTGGCCGGGTATGAAATCTGAGTCCCCAGTGGACTCCACCTGAACGCGGCGGAGCATCTGCCGGAGAATTATCTCGATGTGCTTGTCGTGGATACCCACACCCTGCGACTGGTAGACCTGTTGGACCTGGTTCACCAGGTAGCTCTGCAGGTCGTCTTTGCCGCGGATGTGAAGGATGTCGTGGGGGTTCAGCGGTCCGCTGATCAGCGGGTCGCCGGCCAGGACCGTATCGCCGTCCTTGACCAGGATGTAGTGCGAGGCGAGGATCAGGTGTTCCCGGACGTCTACGTCGTCCCAAACGATGGAGATAACTCCAGAGTCGATCTCTACTCTGCCGCCGATGTTGGCGATGACTTGTTCGATGGGTTCGCCGTCCCCGGATTCGGCGGCCTCAGCGGCTTTTTCGGCGGCCTTCTTCACGGCGGCCTTGGACTTCTTGCCCTTGAGAGCGGGCATGCTGGTGGCCAGGACCATGCCCGGCTCCACGGTTTCGCCCTCATCCACCAGGATCTGGCCGCCTTCGGGGGCCAAGTAATCCTCTCGGAACTCTTCCCGGCTTATCAGGCGCAGGCGTCGTCCCTCTTCGTCGGAAGAAAGTTCGACTACGCCGTCTATGTCGGCCAGGATGGCCGCGCCCTTGGGCACGCGGGCCTCGAAGAGCTCTTCCACCCTGGGCAGACCGCTGGTGATGTCCAGGCCGGCGATGCCGCCGGTGTGGAACGTCCGCATGGTGAGCTGGGTGCCGGGCTCGCCGATGCTCTGGGCGGCGATGATGCCGACGGCCTGTCCTATCTCCACCATGAGGCCGGTGGCGGGCAGGCGGCCATAGCAAGCCTGGCAGACGCCGCGGTGACATTCGCAGTTCAGGGGTGAGCGCACCGACACTTCCCTGATCCCGGCGTCGACCAATATTTGGCCAATCTCCAGGTTGATCTCCTGGTTGCGCTCGAGCAGGATCTCGCCGGTCTCGGGATGGGCCACCGGCGCGGCGGCTAGCCTTCCGTGGACCCTCACCGGCAGGGTCTTGCCGGTCTCGTCTTCGGGACGCGGGGTGATCCAGTAGGAGTCAATGGTGCCGCAGTCCTCTTTCAGAATGATCACTTCCTGGGCGATATCGATCAGCCGGCGGGTCAGGTAGCCGCTGTCGGCGGTCCTGAGAGCGGTGTCGGCCAGACCTTTGCGCGCGCCGTGGGTCGAGATGAAGTACTCCAAGGCCGTTAGGCCCTCCCGGAAACTGGAAGTGATGGGTAGGTCGATGATCCGCCCCTTGGGGTTGGTCATCAGGCCACGCATCCCAGCCATCTGTTTGATCTGGGAGATGTTACCCTTGGCGCCCGAGAGGGCCATCACCGCGATGCCGCCATAATTGGGCAGTTCCTCTTCCACCAATGCGGTGGTTTGGTCGGAGGCCTTGGTCCAGGCGGCAACGGTTTTCTCGTAACGCTCATCCTCGGCGATGAGGCCCGACAAGTACTGTTCTTCGAAGCCGTCCACCATCTCGGTGGCAGCCTTTAAGATATCCTGTTTCTTGGGGGAAACCTGGATGTCGTTGATCGCAATGGTGATTCCCGACGTGGTGGCGTAGTGGAATCCCAGGTCCTTGATGCTATCCAATACATTGGCTGTTTCCGCGTTGCTAAGGGTTCGGTACAGGTCGGCGGTCAGGTCCTTTAGGGCCGCCCGGTCCATCAGGATGTTGCGGAATCCCATTTGTTCCGGCAGTATCTCATTGAAGATCATCCGGCCCAGAGTGGTTTCCAGCCACTCGCCGTCGTAGTAGCGCACCTCCCTAACGTGGATGGGAGCGTGCAGGTCGATGAGGTCCGACGCGTGGGCGATACGTGCCTCGTCGAAGTCGTTGAATCTGCTGTCAACGCCGGTACTGTTTTCGCGGATCTCTGTCAGGTAGAAGCAGCCCATCACCATGTCTAGAGTGGGCGCTACCAGCGGGTCTCCGGAGGCCGGCGACAGCATATTGTGGGTGCTGAGCATGATCTCTTTAGCTTCGAGCACCGCCATCCGCGACAGGGGGACGTGGACTGCCATCTGGTCGCCGTCGAAGTCCGCGTTGAAGGCGGAACAGACCAACGGGTGAATCTGGATGGCGTTGCCTTCGATGAGCACCGGCATGAAAGCTTGGATGCCCAACCGGTGCAGCGTGGGAGCACGGTTGAGGAGCACGGGCCGGTCTTTGATCACGTCTTCCAGGATGTCCCAGACCTCTCCCCGGGCCCGCTCCACCATGCGCTTGGCGTTCTTGATGTTGGGCGCTATTCCCAGGATCACCAGGCGGTGCATCACGAAGGGTTTGAACAGCTCAAGCGCCATGCGTTTGGGCAGGCCGCACTCGTCCATCTTGAGTTCGGGTCCCACCACGATGACGGAGCGTCCACTGTAGTCCACCCGCTTGCCCAGCAGGTTCTGGCGGAAACGTCCTTGCTTGCCGCGCAGCAGGTCGGACAGGGACTTTAGCTTGTGGTTGTGGCTGCCCTGGATGGGGCGGCCCCGGCGGCCGTTGTCGATCAGCGCATCGACGGCCTCCTGCAACATTCGCTTCTCGTTGCGGATTATGATCTCCGGGGCGCCCAGAGACATGAGCCTCTTCAACCGGTTGTTCCGGTTGATCACCCGGCGGTAGAGGTCGTTCAGGTCGCTGGTGGCGAACCGGCCGCCGTCCAACTGCACCATGGGGCGCAGTTCGGGGGGCAGGACCGGCAGCACCGAGAGAATCATATCCTCAACCCGGTTGCCGCTCTTGCGGAAGGACTCAACCACGCGCAGACGCTTGATGGCCTTCTTCCGGCGTTGGCCGGATGTGGAGTGCATCTCATTGACCAGTTGGTCCCTGAGCGCTTCCAGGTTGATGGCCTTCAGGATAGCCAAGATGGCCTCGGCGCCCATGCCCGCTTCGAACACATCGCCGTAGGCCTCTTTCAGATCCCGGTAGCGGGACTCGGCGATGAGCTTGTGGACCCGCAGGTCTTCCAGCTCGTCGATGGCGGCCTTATGTTGCTCATCCAACTGGCCCTCTTCAGTGGCCAATTGGTCGACGACCGCATCGATCTCTACCTGAATGGCGACCGGGTCCATCTCCACTTCGGGCTCTTCGGTCTCAGCGGGAGCTCCGTCCTCATCCGCAACGGCTTCCGTCGCGTCTTCAGCCACTTCGGAGACGGTCTCTTCAGCGGTTTCTTCGCCGGTGATTTCGTTTGGGGCTTCGTCACCGGAAGCCTCGGCCTCAGCGGCGTCTTCGCCGCCCGTCAGGCGGGCTTTCAGCGCGCCGGTCCGGGCCTCGGCCTGCCGGCGCGCCTTCTTCAGTTCCACGTCGAACTTGGCCTGCTCCAGTTCAATGGCCTCCAGGCGCGCGTCTTCGTCCACCGCCACGATGATGTGCTGGGCGAAGTAGAGCACCCTTTCCAGGTTTCTGGGAGACAGGTCCAAGAGCAAACCCAGCCGGCTGGGCGTGGTCTTACTGAACCAAATATGGGCGACGGGCGCGGCCAGGCGGATATGCCCCATGCGTTCCCGGCGCACCTTGGAGCGCGTGACCTCAACGCCGCAGCGGTCGCAGATGACGCCGCGGTAGCGGATGCGCTTGTATTTGCCGCAGAAGCACTCCCAGTCCTTGGTGGGTCCGAACAGCCTTTCACAGAAAAGGCCGTCCTTCTCCGGACGCAGGGTGCGGTAGTTGATGGTCTCGGGCTTGGTAACCTCGCCGTGAGACCAGTTGAGTATCTGTTCCGGGGATGCGATGGAGATGCGGATCGCGTTGAAGTTGGTCCCCGTAGTTTCCGCCCTGTCTGCCATCCTGACCATTAAATCGTCTCCAGCGGCTGGAATAGATCGGATTCATCGGAAATGCCCTGGATTAAGGGAGGCCGTTTCGCCTCGTTCAACAGCTCGACAGACAGACCCAGGCTCTGGAGCTCCTTGAGCAGGACGTTGAACGATTCCGGCACACCCGGCTGGCCGATGGGTTCACCCTTGACTATCGCTTCATAGGTTTTTACCCTTCCGGCGACATCGTCGGATTTGACCGTCAGCACCTCTTGCAGGTTATACGCTGCGCTGTAGGCCTCCAGGGCCCAGACCTCCATCTCGCCGAAGCGCTGTCCGCCGAACTGGGCCTTTCCGCCCAGGGGCTGCTGGGTGATCATGGAGTAGGGGCCGGTGGAGCGCGCGTGAATCTTGTCTTCCACCAAGTGGATGAGCTTCAAGATATAGATGCTGCCCACGGTGACCAACTGGTCGAAATTCTCTCCGGTCCGTCCGTCGCTGAGCTCGAACTTGCCGAAGGTGGGCGGCGCGATGCGCCGTTCACGGTGCACTTTGAGGGCGGCCTGGTGCATGTCCTCGAGAGTCATGTCCTTGGTGTCGATCTCGGCTTCGTCGGTCAGCCACATCCGCAGACAGGCCTCTCGAGCGGCGCCTTTCTTTTTATCGTCGAAGATCTCCCTGGGGTTGTATCCCTTCTCCTCCAGCCAGCGGTCGACCTGAGGGTAATCGACCTCGGGTGAGCCGTCGATGGGTCCGATGTGGGAGGCCCCAGACTGCTCGGTGAACCACACGCGGGCCAGGGCGTCTTCAATGTCCCAGTCCCCGGCGCCGTCGAACACCGGCGTGTTGGCGCGGAAGTTCAGGCCGCGGGCGGCCCAGCCCAGATGGGTTTCCAACACCTGACCCAAGTTCATCCGGGAGGGAACGCCGATGGGGTTCAATATGATGTCCACCGGCGTGCCGTCGGCCATGTAGGGCATGTCTTCTTCCGGCAGGATCCTGGCGACCACGCCCTTGTTGCCGTGGCGGCCGGCCATCTTGTCTCCGACGGATATCTTCCGCGTTTGGGCGATCCAGACCCTGACGGCCTCGTTCACGCCCGGCGACAGGTCGTCGCGGTTCTCGCGGGTCAAGACCTTAACGTCGATGACCTTGCCACGTTCCCCGTGGGGCACCCGCAGGGAGGTGTCCTTAACGTCCCGGGATTTCTCGCCGAAGATGGCGCGCAGCAGCTTCTCTTCCGCGGTCAGTTCGGTCTCGCCCTTGGGAGTGACCTTGCCAACCAGGATGTCTCCGGGGCCGACGTCGGCCCCGACGCGGATGATGCCGAGTTCGTCCAGGTCGCGTAGGCTGGTCTCACCCACGTTGGGGATGTCCCGGGTGATCTCTTCGGGACCAAGTTTGGTCTCCCGGGCCTCCATCTCATGCTTCTCAATATGTATGGAGGTGAAGTAGTCGTCGCGGTACAGGCGTTCGCTGACGATGATGGCGTCTTCGTAGTTGTACCCTTCCCAGGACATGAAGGCCACCAGCACGTTCTGGCCCAGGGCCAGTTCCCCATGGTCGGTGGAGGAGCTGTCGGCCAATACGGTGCCGACCTCCACCACGTCGCCCTTGGTGGCTATGGGGCGCTGGTCGAAGCAGGTGCCCTGGTTGGTGCGGGAGAATTTGATGACCGGGTGAGGGTGTTCCTCGCCGTCTTCATCGGTCACGACGATCTCGCGGCTGGTGACCGACGTCACCACGCCGTTGACCTTGGAGATGACCAACTGTCCGCTGTCCCGGGCCACCCGGCTTTCGATGCCGGTGCCGACCACGGGCGCCTGAGGCCGCAGCAAAGGCACGGCCTGACGCTGCATATTGGAACCCATCAGGGCCCGGTTGGCGTCGTCATGCTCCAAGAAAGGTATAAGCGCCGCCGACACGCTCATGATCTGCATGGGCGAAACGTCCATGTAGTCGATCAGGTCCGGTAATTCCTG
>CAYMZL010000001.1:14046-26926 GCA_964394825.1 uncultured Dehalococcoidia bacterium
AGGGCCGGACGGAGATCATCGTGCCCTTGGGCAACTGCTTCAGGGCGTTTATCTTATTGGCCCCGATCGCCCGGCCCCGGCCCACGATGGTTTTGCCGTCCTTGTCCAGCACCGCCTGGGTGACGGTTCGTCCCTTGAGGTCGTCCGAATCATTGGGAAGGGATTTGAGCACCTTCCTATATGGAGACTCGATGAAGCCGTATGGATTGATCCTGGCGTAGGACGCCAAGGAACTGAGCAGGCCGATGTTGGGGCCTTCCGGGGTCTCGATGGGGCATATCCGTCCGTAGTGGGAGAAGTGAACGTCCCGCACGTCGAATCCGGCCCGCTCCCTGGATAGACCTCCGGGGCCCAGGGCCGAGAGCCGGCGCTTGTGAGTCAGCTCGGCCAGAGGGTTGGTCTGGTCCATGAACTGGGATAACTGCGACCCGCCGAAGAATTCTCTCACCGCGGCGACCACGGGGCGGATGTTGACCAGCCCCTGGGGCGCGGCGGCTTCGGGGTCCACCAGCGTCATCTTTTCTTTGACCATCCGCTCCATCCGGAGCAGTCCGACGCGGACCTGGTTCTGCACCAGTTCGCCCACCGCCCTGACGCGGCGGTTGCCCAGATGGTCGATGTCGTCGGGATGGCCTTCGCCCTGGTTGATGCGGATCATGGTGCGGATCACCGAGACCACGTCGTCCAGGCTCAGCGTCATCAGATCGGTGTTCTGGGCCTGCCCGAGCCGGCGGTTCAGCTTGTAGCGGCCCACCCGGCCCAGGTCGTAGCGCCGGGGGCCGAAGAACAGGTTCCGAATCAGGGTCCGGGAGTTCTCCAGACTGGGCGGTTCACCCGGCCGCAGGCGGCGGTAGAATTCGATCTGAGCAGCGGCGATGCGCCGCGCGGCGTAATCATCGAAATCCTTATCTTCGTGGAGCCACTCCCAGAGCGAGCGGAGGTCGTCTTCCTTAAAGTTCAGGTCCTTGGGTTCGAGGACCGGGTCCTTATCCAAGGTTGTCTGCATGTACCGGTGGCTTTCATCGGTGTCGATATCGGCGAACAGGGCCATCATTTCATCGTCGTCGGCCACGCCCAAGGCGCGGAGGAAAATCGACGCCGAGACCTTGCGCTTCCGGTCTACCTTGACCGAGATGATGTCTTTGGAGCTGGTCTCAAACTCAAGCCAAGCGCCACGAGAGGGGATCAGCTTGGCCGAGCAGAGGCTGCGGTTGCTGACGGCGTTCCGCTCCAGGACGAAATAGATTCCCGGCGAGCGGACCAACTGGCTTACCACGACGCGCTCCGCGCCGTTGATGATAAATGTGCCGTTGTCGGTCATCATGGGGATGTCGCCCATGAAGATCTCTTGTTCCTTGATCTCGCCGGTATCTTTCATCACCAGGCGAGTCCTCACGTAAAGGGGCTGGGAGTAGGTGATCTCCCGCTCCTTGCTCTCTTGAGGCGAGTATTTGGAATCGCGGAAGTAATGCTCCAGGAAATGCAACTCGTATTTATTGCCGGTATAGTCGGCGATTGGAGAGATTTCCTGATATACTTCGATTAACCCCTCACTCTTGAACCAGTCCCAAGACTGGATCTGACTTTGGATCAGATTGGGAACTTCGAGAACCTGGGGAATCGTAGCGTAGGTCTTAACGTCGGGCAGTCGCATAGGTTGCCCCTTAAGAGCAGGAGACAAAGCCATTTACCCTTCTCCTTAACGTGAGTGGACGCGATTGGCCGGGCGGCCGAATGCCAGAGGCGCAAGCGTATGCAGTGAAAGTGAATACCGGGGAAAGCTGCCAACAGGTGTGGTGAACGAATTCGTCACGTGAGGCATATACTTAGTAAACCTTAATTATACAAGTAATCTTTGTGATGTCAACGTAGGGGTCCCGGGTTTTCGGTGAATTCCACCGAAGGAATCCAGGGCCCATTTCAATTTCTCGGTCCCCTTTCAATTTGCAGGACTGATGGGCTATCATCCAAAGGTTCTATAACGCATGGGCTACAGTATTGAATCATACGGGTATTTCCATACATCCGCCTGATCGCGGACCGCATAACGCAGTTGTTGCGAATGCCGTGACCCGGCGAACGCCAAGAAATTCTCGGGCGCGGCCATAACTTAGGACTGGATGGCATACTTTAACCTCAAGCCTTCAAACTTGGTGTTCGCCGGCCGCCCCGTTCATTACGCCTGGGTCATCGTGGCGGTGGCCGCCGTCATGCGGTTGTTCAGTTCATCCTTCCGCTCGTCTTCCAGCATCCTCATTCCCAGGCTGGTCGATTCCTTTGGCTGGAGCTACGGCGCCGTGGGATTGGGGTTCTCCATCCAGTGGATCGTATCGGGGATGTTCGGGCCCACCGCTGGGTGGCTGGGCGACCGATACGGCGTCCGTTGGACCATGAGATTGGGCGCGGTCCTGTTTATCGTGGGCATGGTGCTCACCGGACTGATGCGGGAGCTGTGGCAGTTCTACCTGTTCTTTGGCGTGATTCTCAGCGCCTCGATGGGCATATTTCAGGTCCCACTCACCGCCTCCGTCACAATGTGGTTCCGCAAACACCTGGGCACCGGCATGGGGCTGCTGCAATCATCCCAGGGTATCGGACCATTGATCGCGGTGCCCATCATGCTGCTGATCATCCACCTCTTTGGTGGCGGGCTCGACGGTTTGCGGGCGGCGTTCTGGATCCCGGGCCTGGTGGGCGGCACCGTCATCCTCATGATGGTCCGGTTCTTCTACAACGAGCCGGCCCAGATCGGTATGCGGCCCCTCGGGGCGCCGGAAGACGAGCCCATAACAGCGGTGCAGACCGGGGAAATCGCCAAGGTCCGCAGCAAGGTTTTCCTAAAGCAAGCCCAGCAAACGGGCGCCTTCTGGAACTTGATCGGCATCCATTTCTGGGGCTGCGCCGGACACGCCATCATCCTGGTTTACCTGGTTGCCATGGCCGAAGACGAGGGAGTCGGCGCCGGAGTCGCGGCGGGAGCCTTTGTGACCCTCTCGGTCACCAGCACCATAACCAGGTTCGCCGTGCCCGTCGTCGCTGACCGGATGGGAAGCAAGGGAGCCATGGCCGGTTGTTTCTTCTTGCAGACCGCGCCGATCTTGCTGCTATTCTCAGCTCATGACCCCTGGCAATTCTATCTGTTCGCCGTCCTATTCGGCATCGGGTTCGGCGGCGAGATGAGCGCCTTTCCAATCATCAACCGCCAGTACTACGGCGGCAAAGCTCCCATCGGCACCACCTACGGGTATCAGATGATGGGCGCGGGCGTCGGGATGGCCGCCGGGGCCCTCATCGGCGGGCAACTGCGGGACTGGACCGGAGACTTCGACGCCACAATGGCGCTCTCCCTGGTCCTTAGCCTTGTCGGGGTGATAAGCATAGTCATGCTGCCAACAACCAAGAAAGAGCTGCTGCCCAACTGGGAAGACCAGCTACCTGAAGCGACCCAGACCGCGATAACCTCCTCCCCGGCGGACGACGATTAGGAAACTCGATTCCGCCCTCCCCTGCGGGTTATTCGCCGAATTTGCTCCCCAAACTTTGCCCGAGTGTTTTCTCATTGTGCCGCGACTCCGGCTATGTGCTAAACTCCGTTATCGAATCTAGGGATGCTCGAATCGGCGGAAAATTTGGAGGGCGCGACGATGTTGGACCTGGTCATCAGAGGCGGACAAGTTGTAACTCCCATGGGAGTCGGTGAATGGGACATTGCGGTCCAGGGTGAAAAGATCGTGGCGGTGGCTGCACCGGGCGCATTGCCCGATGAAGCCGGCCGCGTGATAGATGCCACCGGCATGGTGGTGGTGCCCGGCGGAATCGAACCCCATGCCCACATATCCGCGCCCATAATGGGTCACGGCGACCTAAAGACGGCCCCTCCGGAAGAGGTGAGCCGCGCCGCTCTGATCGGCGGCACCACCATGTTGATGGACTTCGCCATCCAGTACCCCGGCATCGACATCCCCCAGGCGATCCAGGAGAGGACCGAAGTCTGGCGGGGCAATTCCTACGCCGATTACGCCCATCACCTCATGCTCCTCGGCGCCATCCCACCGGAGATCCTCGGTTCTTTGCACGAGGCGGTGGAGGACGGTTTCCCGAGCGTCAAGATATTCACCACCAATATCCGGCCTCCCGCCACCACCGGCGAACCGCGCATGGTGGGGACCGGCCACCTCCACGATCTGATGGAGGAGATCCAAAGGCTGAACGCCATGCTGCTGGTCCACTCGGAGGACGACGATATGGTGCAGCACATGTACCAGAAGTTGGCCCGGGAAGAACAGACTGAGTGGTACAACATGCACCTGGTCCACAGCGCTGAGTCGGAGGATGTTTCCTTTCGGCGGGTGCTCCGGGTCGCCGAATGGACCGGCGCTCCGGTCTACTTCGTCCACGTCAGCGCCACCCAGGGGGTTCAGGCCATCTTGGAGGCACGGTCCAACGGGCGGCCGGTGTACGGCGAGACCCTCCATAACTACTGCTGCTTCAGCGCCGACAATTACAAAGAAGAGAACGGCATGAAGTACCACACCTATCCGTCGTTGAAGTCGGAAGACGACCGCCAGTCCCTTTGGGACGGGATCGTGAACAACGGTCTCAGCACCATGGCCACCGACGAATACTGCACGTCCTGGGAGACCAAGATTTCCGGCCGGACGGTCTCCGAC
The DNA here is from genome assembly GCA_964394825.1 of uncultured Dehalococcoidia bacterium. GTDB lineage: Bacteria > Chloroflexota > Dehalococcoidia > Lucifugimonadales > UBA3495 > UBA9611. Next base: position 18,717 of record CAYMZL010000001.1, read on the forward strand.
GTGACCGGAGGCCACAATGGGGCCGAGGCCCGCATGGGAGTGACCTATAGCGAGGGCGTCTCCCGCCGGCGCATGTCCCTGCAACGGTTCGTGGACGTGACTTCGGCCAACGCCGCCAAGATCATGGGCCTCTATCCCCGCAAGGGCGTGTTGGCCCCCGGCAGCGACGCCGACATCACCCTCATCGACACCAATTTCAAGCGCAAGTTGACCATCGACGACTTCCACATCACCGACTACAGCATCTGGGAAGGGTTCGAGGCCGACGGCTGGCCGGTGACCACGATCCTCAGGGGCAACGTGGTGGTGGACAACCGGGAGTTCAAGGCCGCTCCCGGCAGCGGCCAGTTCATCCCCCGCAAGGTGGACCCCGCAGTGACCAACCGCCCCCTAGCCTAACAGTACAACTGTGTTTCCATGGGCGTATTTATGGTTGAACTAGTTTGGCTCATGGTCGAAATGATGCCAGCGAGGAGTGGGTAATGGCCCGGATCAAGTTGGTGCCCACGGATGAGTTGACGCCGGGGCTCCGCGAGATTGCCAAAGAAGCGGAGGCCCACAAGCTGAACCCGGCCATCTTCCAGGCGGCGGGCAATCTTCCCCAGGCCTACGAGGCCTTCTGGGCTTTTTACGCTCCGCTAAAGTTGGAAGGACTGCTCGGACAGAGACTCAAGGAGTTGGTCCGGCTCAAGATCGCCGACCTGAACCAGTGCGCCACTTGAAAGCTGGGCCGGGCTGTGCCGGCGGTGCAGCAAGGGATGACCGAGGAGATGGTCGCTGGTCTGGTACACTTCGAGAGTGCCGATATCACGGACCGTGAAAAGCTGGCGCTCCGGTTCGCCCGGCGGATGGCGACCGACCACCACAGCATGGACGATGGCTTCTTCGAGCAACTTCGCCGGGAGTTCACTGATCCCGAGATCTTCGAATTGGGGATGATAACAGGCCAGTTCATCGGATACGGCAGACTGATCTCGATTCTGGACCTGGAAAACCCCGGCCAACCGGCATCGCAGGAGGACTGAGAATGACCACATCTGAGAGCACAACCGAAGCCATGCGGGAGCGGCTCCGCAATCTGATTCCCGAGGGCGGGAAAGACGGCCCCACCCAGGGCGTGAACCACATCGCGGTGTTCGCCAAGGACCTGGAAGCAACCGCCAAGTTCTATGAAGAAATCATGGATATGCCGGTTGTAAGTGTTACCGCAAACCGGGATGTGGACGAGTCGACCCACATGAATGTGGCCATCGGAAACGGGATGCGTCTGTCCTTCTTTGATTTCCCCCACGTACCGCGCCTGCAAAGGAAGGCGCCCGAAGGCGTGGGCAACGTCATGCACATCGCCCTTCCCATCGCCAGGAACATCTTTCTAGAAATTAAGGGGCGGTGTGACCGGAACAAGATCAAGTACCAGGAGGCCGGTGGAGCCATCTATGTGAAAGACCCCAACGGCCTGGCGATTGAGTTGATGCCCTTCGAATAGTTCTGGGCATTTCGAATCCTGGTTTAAAAAACGGAGGGGCGTCCCGATCGATCGGGACGCCCCTACTCACGTATATGACCTGCCGCCAATGCTGACGCTATCCGGGAAATACCCCGTTCTTGTCTAGGATCCGGGCCAGCTCCCCTACCCCCTCGTAGATGGTCTCCGCCGTCGGGTGGCCGAAGCACAGCCGCACGTAGTTGGACCCCTCTCCGGACGGCGAGAACTGGGCGCCGTTGTAGTAACCGACCCCCACTTCGTAGACCTGGTCCTGCACCGCGGCCAGGTCTGTGCCCTCGGGAAACTTGACCCAGACGTATAGACCGCCTTGGGGGGCGGTCCAGGTTACTGAACTGCCGAAGTTCTCGCCCAAGGCCGCCAGCATGGTGTCCCGTTTCGCCGCCAGCGCCCGGTTGTGGGCCTCGATGTGCTGGTCGATGCCGCCCTTCATGTATTCGGCGACGGCCAGGGCGGTGAACTGGCTCACCGCGCCGCCCGACTTGAAGCTCCAGGCCCGGTTGATGACTTCTTGAGGGGCCACCAGGTAGCCCATGCGCATGCCGGGAGCGATGATCTTGGAGAATGACCCCACGTAGACGACCCGGCCGGTTTCGTCCAGGGAGTGAAAAGAGGTCACGTCTTCGCCTTCGAAGCGGAGGTCGGCGTAGCAGTCGTCCTCGAAGACCGGGATGCCGTGCTTGCCGGTGACTTCCAGCACCTGCTTCCGGCGCTCCAGGGTCATGGTCCAGCCCATGGGGTTCTGGAAGGTGGGGATGGTGTAGAGGTACTTGACCTTCTTGCCCTTGGCCGTCTGCTCCATGATGACCGCGTCCAGGTCGCCGGGCAGGATGCCGTCGTCGTCGCACTTGACGCCAACGACGTCGGCCCCGTAGCGGCGCATCTGGTTCAATGTTCCCAGGTAGACAAATTCTTCGGTGAGCACCACGTCGCCGGGGTCGGTCAGGGCCTGGATGACGATGCCGATGGCCTCGCCGGACCCGGAGGTCAGCACCACATCGTCGGCCTCCACCTTCATGTTGCGTTCGCGGGCCAACTTCCCCGCCACCAGCCGCCGCAGTTCCGGATACCCCGAGGCGTCGGAGTAGTAGGCCAGGTCCCGGCCCTCCCGTTCAAATGCGCTCTTGAGAGAGTCGACTAACTCCTCGAGAGGCAGGGTCTCAGGGTCGGGGTAGGCCACGGCGAAGTCGTACTTGGCGTGCCGGAAGGAGCCCGGTGGGGCGTCCCGGGACGTCGCCGAGAAGAGGCTGTCGTAGTTGAATCGCTGGGCCATGGTTTACCTCTTATTCTTGTGGCGCGCTGGCGCGGGGAAAATCCCCCCTGCCCCTTTACCAAAGGGGGTTCTTGTCCTCTCTTAAATTGTGCAGTCTTTGCAAATGCAAGCCAAAGTAATCATCTCCCCCTTTCGTAAAGGGGGATTAAGGGGGATTTCTCCCGTTGGAATAAGTATGGTCAGAAACAATGAGATTCTTCGCTTCGCTCAGAATGACAAGACAAGAATTTAGAACAGCGGACAAGATGCCAAAATGACAGTTTCACTATACGTCAGTACAGCCCCTCGTCGTCGAAGAAGGGTTTTTCTGCGTCGGGGCTGGGCTGGCCCAACAGCCGGTCGGTGTGGAGCAGGCCGGCCCGGTTCCAGAGAACCAATATGGCTCGGTCGATTAGGTTCTGCGGCATACTTATCCGCCGTCCGTGCTTGGCGGCCAGCCATTCGGCGTAGCCGGTGGCAAAATATTCCTCCATGAACGGGGTCGGCTCGGCCTCGGCGGAGGCAAACTCAAGGATCTCGTCGGGGGCTTCGGCGCAGGTCATCTTGGGTTGTTCCAGCGCCATCTTGAGGAAACGGGCCTCGGTTTTCTGGTCCATCGGTTCAGGCATAACGTAGGCAGCGCGGGGGGGCGGATCGGCCGGGTGTAATCATGGGTCCCAAAATGCCCTTGGCGGAGACCGTTACGGCTCCGCCAAGGAATGGTGTCTATCGGTTGTTCCGGGGTTGTTCCGGCGGCTGGGGCCGCTGGATCTGGGAATCAGAGATTGAGCTGCGGCACCAGGTAGCCCGCCTGCTTGTTGTAGATCTGCAGGCGGCTGCGCTGAGTGTCCACCACCATCAGACGGTTGTTGGCCGTGTCCCATTCCACCGCGGTGGGCTGGGCGAAGGTCCATTCCGGCTCGGTGCTTTGGACTTCCCGGCGGCGCTTGGCGTAGTCGGCGTTGGCGTCGACGGTGATCTGGGCCCAGGCCGACAGCCTTTGGGCGTCGCCTGCCAGAGAGGTCAGGAACTGGCCTTCGGGGGTGAAGATGTGGACCCGGCCCTTGTCCCAACGGTTGCTGGTCCAGTCGCAGACATAGATGTCGCCATCGGGGTCGACGGCTACGTCGGTCGGGTAGTTCAGGTCGCCGCGTTTGTTGCCCGGCCGCCCAATCTGCGCCTCGAACTTGCCGTCGGCCGAGAACTTCTGGACGCGGTGGTTCTTGAAGTCGGCAACGTAGACCTTGCCGTCTTTGTCTACCGTGATGCCCCATGGAGAGTCCAACTGGCCTTCGCTCACGCCTAGGGTGCCGAAGGAACTGATGAAAGTGCCGTCACTCTTGAACAACCGTACCTTGTGGCTGCGGCTGTCGGAGACATAGACGGTGCCGTCGGGAGCGATCGCGATGCCGGACGCGCCGTTGGGCTCGCCGTCTCCGGGTTGGACGGTGTCGAAGGACCGGAGGAACTCGCCCTCCTTGTCGAACACTGATACCCGGTTTAGCCACTCGTCGGTGACGAACACTTGGCCCTGGCTGTCGGTGGCAATGCCGGCAGGCCAGATGAACTGGCCCTTGTTGTCGCCGTACTTGCTGAATTCACCCAAGAATTCTTCTTCGCCCCACTCGGCGCCGATGGTGAGCTTGGTGATCCGCTGGCCCACGCCGGTGCGGTTCCAGCCAACGTTGCTGATGGTCTCACTGCCCCGGTTGGCTACGTACACCATGCCGTCGGGACCGAAGGACATAGACACGGGCGAGTTGAAGCCCATTCCGGTCTGGGCGCCGCGGCCGACGTTGTGGCTGTAGTCGTAAGTCCGCCCTGCCACTGTTTCCGTAAGCATTATTTTCCTCCGTATGTTGATGCCCGGCGTAACGGCAATCTGTCGGGACGTTTGCCGGGGCATCTCATTACGGGCGGCGCATGCGCCGCCCGTATCAAGTCGATTTTACCGGCTGGCCCGAGCGGGCCGCCGTCGTTCTTGAACCTGCCTAGGCAAAGATGGGCAACTTCTCGAAGTTGCCGTCCACGAGGGGTTTGGCGTCCAGGCCCATCCAGTCTTCCAGGATGGTTGTGTACAGGCCGCGGAAGTCGTAATTGGGTACGACGTCGCCCTGTTCCAGGTCCTTGGCTTCCAGGGACGGGTATTCGCTGTACTGTCCACCCTTGATGCCGTCGCCAAACATGAAGGCGGCCCCGCCGGCGCCGTGGTCGGTGCCGGAACCATTGTCATGGGTCCGCCGGCCAAACTCGGTGAACATCAAGACGGCGACATTGTCGCTGGCATCGTGCTCGCGGAGGTCGTCCAGGAAGGCGTCCAGGCCCTCGGAAACGTCCTTCCACAGCTTATCGGCCATGCCGTTCTGGTTGGAGTGGCTGTCGAAGCTGCCGTGGTCGACGTAGAAGACGCGGGTGCCGAAGTTGGCCATGTGCACCTGGGCGATTCCCCTCAGCTTCTTGGCGATGGGAGTGTCTGGGTACTCCACGTTGGAGGAGTACATCCCGGGTGCTTTGTTCAGGATATCGGCGCCCTTCAGGGTGTCTAGGCCGGTCTGGCCCATATAGTCCATCACCGCGCTGCTGCCGATGGCCGGCGAGTACATCCGGGCGAAGCGGTCCAGTATCTTGTTCCGCTGTTCCTTCTCGGTGATGCCAGGCAGCAAGCCGTAGTTGTCCAGGTCATCAACGACCGCCACCGGGGTTCCCGGCAGGACCAGGGCCCGGAACAGCGAGGGACCGAAACTGACCGTGGTCAGGACGTTCTCCTTGCCGGGGTCGAGGTCGCGGGTGGCGCGGCCCAGCCAACCCTCGGTTCCCAATTGGATGGGTTCACAGGTGTGCCAGATGTCCATCGAGCGGAAGTGGGAGCGGGGCGAGTTCTTGTAGCCGATGCCGTGGATGATGGCCATGTCGCCACGGTCGTACACTTTCTTCAAGGGCCCCATCTCGGGGTGGAAACCGACCTTGTCATCGATGGGGATGACGCGGTCTTCGGCGATTCCCACCGTGGGCCGGTTGTCCCGGTACAGCGGATCGGTGTAGGGGATAACCGTGTTCAAGTAGTCATTGCCCCCCGATAACTGGAATACAACCAGGACCGGGTCTTTCTTTGTGCTGGTCATGTGTTTGTCACCCTCATACAGTCTAGGCGTACTGGTATTCGCGCAGCGAGACGATCAGTTGGAGCAACTCGGATACGCGGACCGTGGATTTTTCGATGCTATCGGCCGAGTCCCAGGAGAAGTCTCCGCCTTCGGCGGCGAAGCCGTTCAACTCAACCAGGCTCTCGGGATTGACTTCCAGGGGACCCATCAGGTCCAAGCAGCCGGCGACCACCGCGTCGGATGAGGTGTCGCCCTGGGCGATCAGCCGGTCGACCATGTTCCTGATTCCGGGGCGGGAGACGTCGCCCACCAGTTCGGCGGTGAAGTTGACGCGGCGCATCAGGGAGCCGCTGTTGATCCACTCGGCGCCGGTGTGCCATCCCTCCACGGAAGGAGGGTTGAGCAGGTCCTGGCCCATGTAGCTGGGCTGCCGGGACAGGTCGCCGATGCCGGGGGCGGGGAACTCGGCGCCGCCGACCAGCCGTAGAGTCCCGACCACCACTTCGGTGGGGTTCTTCAGGCGCTCGTAGCGGGAGTTCTTGAAGAAGTCGGAATTGAACAGCACGCGCAGGGTGGTGCGCATGTCGTAGGCGTTGTTCATCAGCGTGTTGGCCAACAGGTCAACTGCTTCGGGGTCACGGGGCGGGGTCACGTTCCAAGCGGGGACCTGGGCCTCGTCGGCGACGAAGAAGTTGTAGAGGTGGCGGGCGATGAACCGGGCGCAGGCCGGGTCTTCGCTGATCATGCGGATGATGTCTTCGCCATTGAAGTCGCCGGTGTGGTTCAGGAACTTCTTCTCGCTGTCGTCGTGGTCTTCCTCTTTGTAGTCGAAGAACCAGTCGTGACGGCCGATGGGGCCCCTGGGCAGCTTGGGCTGGATGGTCCAGCCGGTGAAGGCCCGGGAGCAATCCCGGACGTCTTCTTCGGTGTAGTTGCCCTGGCCCATGCTGAAGAGTTCCAGCAACTCACGGCCCCAGTTCTCGTTGACCGCGTCGGCGTGGTTGTCGTTGTTGTCCAGCCAGTAGATCATGGCCGGGTCTTTGGCCATCTCAAGGAGCAGTTCGCGGAAGTCGCCCATGCCCTTCTGGCGGAACTTGACGATCATGTCCATGACGTCGTCGTAGTGGTCGACCTTGGAGACGCCGGTGGCGAAGATGCCGTGCCAAAACAGCGCCATCTTCTCTTCCAGGGGTCGCTTGGTGTTGACCAGATCGTGCAGCCACTCGGCGGCGCCCATGCCGGGGAGTGTCCCCGGACGCCAGGTCCATGGGTGGAAACGCATCATCTCGATGCGGTCGGATTCTTCCTGCTCGCCGGTGCTGAGCAGTTCCTCCACGGTGGCTTCGTAGCCCTTGGCTACTCGTGCTTCCAATTCCTCCCGGGTGGCGCCAAATCCAGCGCGGCGCATAAGGTGGGCCATCAAGGCGATATCCTGATCACTCATATTGCTCCTCCAACTCAGTCATGCTCGATCATACGGCGAGACATACCGGATTTATAACCTGGAAAGGGGGTAAATTCAAGGCGCACTACGCCCTGTAGTTCTAACCTCCTATATTAGAGGCGGCTTGATTTCGTGTCAATAACTATCAAATAATCGTTTGGGGTTAGCCGGCATCGTCTGATTGAGTCTGCATCGCTCCCGCGTTAAACTGCTGCTCACCTGGAAAGGCGGTCAGCGAAGATTCAACCCCGAGAGGCTTGTGATGCGGTTACCGCGATTAAACGGAAAGGTTGCATTGATCACCGGAGCGGCCCGCGGCCAGGGCGCCGCGGAGGCCCGGTTGTTCGCCCAGGAGGGCGCCAAGGTCATGCTGGCCGACGTGTCGGACCAAGAGGGTTCCGTGGTGGCGGCCGAGATTGCCGAGGCCGGAGGCGACGCGCTCTACGTGCATCTGGACGTGACCAACGAAGACGATTGGGACCGGGCGGTCCAGTCGGCGGTTTCCAGCTTCGGAAAGATAGACATTCTGGTCAATAACGCGGGCATCTGGCGGCGGGGACACGTTCTGGAGACCTCATCTGAACAGTGGGACGAGGTGCTGGGGGTGAATGCCAAGGGCGTGTTCTTGGGGACCAAGGCGGCCATACCGGAGATGAGAAAGGCGGGCGGCGGTTCCATCATCAACATATCGTCCACCGCCGGACTGGTCGGAAGCCGCACCAGCTCCGCCTACAGCGCCTCCAAAGGAGCGGTGCGCATCTTCACCAAGTCCACTGCCATACAGTACGCCGCGGAGGGCATCCGGGCCAATTCCATACACCCCGGGCCCATAGACACCGACATGGGGGACCAGGTCTGGCCCGACTCGGACAGCCGGGGGCGGGCGGGTGCGCGGACCGCCCTGGC
>CAYMZL010000002.1:0-15483 GCA_964394825.1 uncultured Dehalococcoidia bacterium
TTGTTCTCCTCGGTTAGAAATTCCCCGTTCAGTGTTATCTGCACGGTGTAGGGCTGACCGGACTCGGAGGTCAAAACGGCGTTCAGGCTGCGGGCCGAATAGACCAACGAGAGGACGTCCTCGTATCCGGTTGTCTCCCGCCCGTGGCGTGTGTGCTCCGGGCCCACCACCCACGTACCGTCGAAGTAGATTAGTCCGCGCTCGAGCTCTTCGGGCGCCTTCAATTCCACAACTGAGCCGGTGTTCTTGAAGAACTCGGATTGGCGGACGTATTCTCCCAACTCCGCCAGCACGAACCCGGCGTATAACTCGCGGGTTACGGTGGCGCTGCGCGTCTCGATGAAGGTCCGGTCCACCGGTTGGTCTCCGGAGGGATCGAAGGGGCTCTCCAACAGGTTGGCCCCGGCGTCCTCAAGTAAACTTCGGATCTGTTTCTCGGTCTCGTCGTATGCCCCTTCTCCAAAGTGGGTGTAACGGACCACTCCGTCTTTGTCAATCAGGTATTTGGCCGGCCAAAACCGGTTGGCGTAATTTCTCCAGGTCTCGAAATCGTTGTCCTGGGCCACGGGCCAGGTGATGCCATTGTCTCTGGTGGCCTGGAGCACGTTGGAATAGTCTTTCTCGAATTCAAATTCGGGGGAGTGGACCCCGATGATCACCAGGCCGTCGTCGGCGTATTTGGCGTTCCATTGCTTGAGGTAGGGAAATGTCCTGATGCAATTGACGCAGGTGTAGGTCCAGAAATCGATCAACACCACCTTGCCCCGTAGCTCTTCAATGGTCAGAGGCTCGCTGTTGATCCAGGCCCTGATCCCTTTGATCTCAGGCGCTGGGAAACTGGTGCAGGCGGCGGAGATCATGATGGCGGCCAGTGCAGTAAGCGCCAGCTTGGCCGGAGATGCCGATGTTCTTGTCACTAAGGTCCCGTATCGTAAACGCCGAAGGTGAAGGCGAAGAGCCCGAAGTCCGGGGAATTCGAGGACATCTTAAGGGTCTCGCGCCGGACATACGAGAGATTGCTGATCACATTGTAGAGCGCCGGAGATGTGACCCAAAGATAGCTTTCACCGTCGCCGCCGATGATGATGTCGCTGCCCTTGTTCTCTTCGGTGAGGTATTGGTCGTTAACCGTGATCCGCACTTTGTACGGTTCGCCTGAGTCTGAGGTCAGCACCGCGTTCACCGAGGTCGCCGAATAGACCAGGGCCAGATAGTCCTCGAGGGACTCGGTCGTTCTGCCGTGGGTCGAACTCTCCGGCCCAACACGCCAAGACCCTTGAAAATAGAGGTTGTGGGGCTCCAAATCACCGGGGGTGGTGAAGTCGGCCACCTGGTCCTTGTTTTCATAATACTGCATCTGGCGGACGTACCCGCCGCGGCCGTACAGCAGGTCTCCCTCTCCCCGCTCGTAGCCGCCGTAGAGCTCCCGGGTGACCTCGGCGTTCCGGGCTGCCAAGTAGCCCGGGTCCAGGGTCTGGTCTTGGGGCAGAGGCAGGTTTTCGTCCAGGAACGATGGGTTGGTTTCCGCCAGCAGTTCACGGATCACATCTTCGGTCTCAGCGTAATCACCCTCGCCGAAATGGGTGTAACGGACCACCCCGTCCTTGTCGATGAGGTATTTGGCGGGCCAGAACCGGTTGCTATACCGGCGCCAGGTTATAAAATCGTTGTCTTGGGCCATCGTCCAGACCAGGGCGTCATTCTGGGTGGCCTCGACCACGTTATCGTAGATCTTCTCAAATTCGAATTCGGGGGAGTGGACGCCCACGATCACCAGACCGTCGTCCGCGTACCTGGAGTGCCACTGCTTGAGAAATGGAAAGGTGCGGATGCAGTTGATGCAGGTGTAGGTCCAAAAATCGATCAACACGACCCTGCCGCGAAGTTCCTCCATGGTCAGAGGGCCGCCGTTGATCCAGGCTTCGATTCCGCCGAACTCAGGCGCCAGGTCGCCGACCGCGCCGCCCACCATCCGGTCTGCGTTGGCGGTGGCGGATTTGGTGGCCACCGGAGCAGGAGGGGTGGACGGTTGTTCCTGAGCGGCCGCCGGCCCGGTTGTATCCGCCGATTCAGAGCCTCCGCAAGCAGCCACCAGAAAGACCAAAGCCATGGCCGCCGCAGCCAGGACCAGCAATCTACCGCGGGGGCCGGTGGTTCGGGACCTGGAAAACATCGCTAACATACTCACCTATCGTGGTCTCCGGCCCGCCAAGGGGGCTTCCCGACCGGGGCCGGTTCAATTTCCGCGTCGGTAGAATTTACGGGCCAAACCAAGATGCGGATTTAATTCGATTTGAACCGGAGCGCACGGCGGTCCGTATAAAGATAACCATGCCAGGCGGCACACGCTCGACCGGGTATGTCCTACGGGCGGCCGGTAACGGCCTTCGGGCCGGGCTTCTAGCCGCTGTGATAAACTTTGGCCATCAGCTATGGGTCCAGTATCGATCCAGTCTACAGCCAACCATCGGAGATGCAGGTGAAAGAGACCGAGTCAGCCGTCGGTGTCGCCCGGGAGATCGTCGAGAACGTTTCCAAGGTGATCGTCGGTAAGAAGCCGGTGATCGAGCAGGCCCTGGCCGCGATCATCGCCCAGGGCCACCTACTGATCGAGGATGTGCCTGGGGTTGGCAAGACTATGCTGGCCAAGAGCATCTCGGTTTCCATGGGTTGCTCCTTCAAGCGCATCCAGTTCACCCCCGACCTTCTGCCCAGCGATATCGTGGGCGTTTCCATCTACAACCAGAGCACCGGAGAATTCCAGTTCCGGCCGGGACCGGTGATGGCCCAGGTGGTCCTGGTTGACGAGATCAACCGCGCCACTCCCAAAACCCAGTCTGCGTTGCTGGAGGCCATGGAAGAACTGCAGGTCACGGTGGACGGGGTGACCCGCACCCTGGAGAAGCCCTTCGTGGTGATGGCTACCCAGAACCCCATCGAATACGAAGGGACATTTCCCCTGCCGGAGGCCCAGCTTGACCGCTTCTTGTTGCGCATCAGTCTCGGATATCCCAGCTTCGCCGAAGAGCTTTCGGTCATTGAGCAACAGGAGCAGACCCATCCCATCGACCAACTGGAGGCTGTCGCCGCCCCCGAAGATATGATCAGCCTGCAGAATGCCGCCAAGAATGTCTACGTGGACGGCGCCGTGCGGGAGTATATCGTTGGCCTGATCGAGGCGACTCGAAGTCACGAGGACGTTTATCTGGGCGCTTCGCCGCGGGCGTCTCTGGGCATGTTCCGGGCCGTCCGGGCCATGGCCCTATTGCAAGACCGGGACTACGTGATTCCGGATGACGTCAAGGACCTGGCCTACGCCGTGCTTGCCCACCGGTTGATCCTCGCCCCATCGGCTCGTATGCGGGGCCTGCAAACCAGGCAGGTTATCGACGGGCTTCTCGATTCGGTGGCGGTCCCCGGCGCGAGCCGCTGACCGGTCTTCATCAATGGCGCAGCTCCGTAATGCCGGTAACTCGCTTTCAGACAAAGCCCATCCAACCGGAATATGCACCATGACGCCTACTTCTAGTCCAGAGGTTAAGCATGAATAGGCGGGCCCTTGGCCTGCTGGTACTGCTGGTGGTGGTGACCTTCTATGCCTTTGGCACCGGCTTCGATTTCTTCTTTAGGTTTCTTTACGTTCTGCTTTTGCTCACCGGCGTCGGGTACTCGTGGGCCTGGCTCAATCTTCGCGGTATCGACCTGAGTGTCATCAGGGAAGCCAACCGAGGGCAGGTGGGTGGTTATCTGGTGGGACAGGTATCGATCGTCAACCGCACCAGGCTGCCCAAGTCCTGGCTGGAGGTTGCGGAAGCCACCGGCCCGTCCGCCGACACCAGCGGCCGGGGCCTGGCCCTGGTCCGTGCGCAGGTACGAAGTTGGCGCATCCGGACCTATCTGGCCAAGAGGGGCGTTTTCCGCTCGGGGCAGGTCCGGGTGGTTAGCCAAGACCCCTTTGGACTTTTCCGCCTGCACCGGGAGTTTCTGGACCCCCATCCATTCATCGTTTTCCCCGCCATCGAGCCGTTGCCCGACCTGGACGCCCGGTTCGCCGGTCTGCCCAGCGACAGCCGGGTTACCCGCCACTGGGAACAGATCACCACCGACGTGTCCTCGATCCGCGCCTACGCCGAAGGCGACGGCATGCGCCGCATCCACTGGCCCTACACCGCCCGCATGAACGAGTTGATGGTCAAGGAATTCGACATGGGGCTCTCGGCGGAGGCTTGGTTGTTGCTGGACATGCACCAAGACTCCCATTTTGGGGTGGAACAGGACGAATTTAACAACACCGAGGAGTTGTCGGTCACCGTGGCCGCCTCCATCGTCGGCCGCCTCATGGACCAGTCGATGCCGGTGGGATTGGCGTCCAACGGCGACAAGGAGCACATATACCGCCCGGACAGCAGTCCGGAGCAGCGCGGGCGGCTCATGGAAACCCTCTCCGAAGTGCGGGCCCACGGCCAACGCCCGCTGCATCAGTTCATCTACGACATCCGTTCCCACCTGAACCGGTACAACGCGCTGACGGTGGTGACTTCTTCCATCGACACACGATGGGTCGCGTCGCTCAGTGACCTGCGCCGCCAGGGTGTGGAGGTTGCGGTGGTTTTGGTGGACCGGTCAAGTTTCGGTTCACCGGAAAACATGGACGGCCCGGTCGAGGCCCTGAGCGCCAACCTGATTCCGGCCTATGTGGTACGCCGCGGCGACCATCTGAACGACGCTCTCCACGTACCGGTCCGGGATATACCCCGAAGCTGGACCTCAGGCGTGGCTGGAGGCGCTGAATGACCTCCGAAGCGCTGGGCGGCCGCGCGCCCACGCGCCAACGGATAAACACCGATGCCATCGGCGATGGCATCGGAGATGGCATCGGCTCGTTGGAGCGCACCCTGCGGCCCAATGATGGCTGGATCGCCGGAGCTTTATTGGTGCTCAATCTGGTGGTGGTGGTCGTATCGGTGGAGCAGGCCGACTGGGTGCCCTCGCCAAACCTGGTCCAATTGCTCTTCCTGGCGATGTTGACCGGGCTGGCCCTGTACCGGATCCCCATCTGGTCGGCCGCCCTCCTGCCCGTGGGTCTCGCGGTGGGCCTCGCGTTAATCCTGTGGCAACTATCGTCCTTCAGCATCGATGGAGTCAGGGTGGGCGGGGCCGGACAGGTCTTAACGCGTCTGGACCTGTGGCTGGATGCGGCGCGCACCGGTTCGATCAACATCGACCGCCTCCCGTTTTCCTTTGTGCTGATGACCGCAACCTGGCTGACCGGGTTTCTGGGTTCATGGTTGTTCTTGCGCTACGGCAATTTCTGGGGGGTTTTCGTCCTGGGTGGCATCGGTCTGCTGTCCAACCTCACCTTTCTCCCGCCCAACACCGCCTTCCACCTTGGTTTCTACCTGTTCACCGCCTTGCTGCTGGTCGCGCGGGTCCAGGCGATAAGGCGCAAACATGAATGGGAACGGCGCGCGGTCAAAGTGGATGATCACCTTGCCGGCCTGTCGCTATCGGACAGTTTTGGGTTGACGGTCCTGGTGATCCTGGTGGCGTTCCTGCTTCCGGTGGCGCCCAAATTGGGTGTGGTCAACGACGCCTATGAGTCCATGCGCAGCCCCTTGGAATCGATGGAAGACGATTTCAACCGGTTGTTCGCCGGCCTGCCGGCCCGCCGGCCCATGGGCTACCGCATCTGGGACGATGTGATGGCCCTGCAGGGGAGCATCAATCCCACAACGACCCAGGTGCTGTGGGTGGATTCGCCGGCGGAGCTGTATTGGAAGGCGAGGACCTACGGCACCTACAACGGCAAAGGGTGGCTCTCCAAGAACACGGTGACCGTGCCTCTGGGATACGCTCCCGAATTCTCCCTGGGAACCGTTGACCGCCTGCGGGCCGAGATCACCTACACCGTAACGCCACTGTACGCCTCCAAGAAGATCTTCTCGGGAGACCATGTTTTGGAGGTCGACCGCGATGTCATGATCGAGACCCAGGCCCCACCGGTCTTCAACATCGACGTGGCGGGGTTGCAACGGGGTGAGGTCCTTCCCCACTATCTAAGGGACGTTGGCGAGGCGCTGGTTCAGACGGTTACGGACGGCGGCCTCGCCGTGAGCGACGGAGACCTGGCCCGGTCTCTGCCGTCCCAATTCCGATTGGATGAGGTGGAACGGGTGGGGGGACGGGTATCGCGGGTGCAGATCACGGAAGCGCTGCCGGCCATACCGGAGGTCCTGTCAGTCAGCAGCCCCGGCGGCAAGTTCAAGGCCGGGGAACCCTACCGGGTGACGTCGGCAATCTCATTGGCCACTCCGGACCTGTTAAGCCTCGCCGGTTCGGTATACCCGGCTTGGGTGTGGGAGCGGTACACCCAGTTGCCTTCGGACCTGCCGCAGAGGGTACGGGACTTGGCTTCCGGCGTGACCAGCGGAGCAACGACTCCATACGGCAAAGCCAAGGCTTTGGAGCTGCACCTGAAGACCGCCTACCCCTACAACCTCACTGTGAAGCCTCCGCCGTTCAATGCCGATGGAGTGGACCATTTCCTGTTCACCCTCAAGCAGGGCTACAGCGAGTATTTCGGCTCCGCCATGACCGTGATGCTGCGTTCCGTGGGCATTCCTTCCCGGTTGGCAGTGGGTTACACCGCTGGAGACCAGGTTGGGGAGCAGGAGACCTACGCGGTGACCGACAGCCACAGCCATGCCTGGGTGGAGGTCTATTTCCCCGGATATGGCTGGATCCCCTTCGAGCCGACGCCCGGGGAGACACTGCCCGCTGCCTATCAGCCTGGGTCCGATAACCAGGCGGAGCTGGCCGGTAGTCTGGCCGATATCGACCCCTTTGATGAAGACTGCCTCGACGGATTTGATGTCTGCGAAGAGGATTTACAATCGCTGGCGTCTTTCGGAGGAGGCTCCAACAGCGGCCGGGGGAGTTCAATCATCGGCTTGTGGCCCTGGGTGCTCAGCGTGTTGGGGGGATCGCTAGTGGTATGGGGAATCACGCGCTGGTTTTGGAACCGGTTCATGGCAGTGCCCGGCAACCCAACGGTGGCATTCCAGCGCATGACCACCCTGGCATCCATGGCCGCGGCCGGCCCGGCGGATTACCAGACACCCTATCAGTTCGGGCACCGGCTGCAACAGGTCCTGCCGACCCAGGAGACGCCGGTCTCCATCATCGTGGCCGCCTACGTGCGCAGCCGCTACGGCAACAAGACGCCGAAGGCCAGCGAGCGCCGCCTATCGGCGGTGGCATGGCAAAGACTGCGGCTGCCCATGCTGTGGGCGGTGATCAGGAGGAGGGTACGGTGAAGGGAGACAAATACCACATGGTCGAATTGCCCATGGGCTGGATGGTCCTCCTGGCCGGAGAAGATGGACTGAAGCGGGCGTCGTTGAAACCTTCGCCCCAAGACGCCCTGGAATACTTGGGGCCGGACCTGGACGGCGCGGACGACGACCCCGATGCCTTCATCCAGGTGGTGGAATGCCTGCACCGCTACGCCGCCGGGGACATGACGGCGCTGGACGAGATAGAGTTGGACTTTTCCGGTGTGACGCCCTTTTTCAACGCGGCCTGGAACGCTTGCCGGAGCATCCCTTCGGGGGAGACCAGGAGCTACGCGTGGTTGGCTGCCGAAGCCGGGAGTCCGCTGGCGATGCGGGCCGCTGGGCAGGCCATGGCCCGCAACCGGTTCTCGCTCATCATCCCCTGTCACCGGGTGATTGCCAGCGACGGGGGCCTGGGCGGTTACGGCGGCGGGGGACTGGGCGTAAAAGCCCGGTTGCTGCAGATGGAGCTCGGCGGGCTGAAGTAAAGACCACTCCTTACATCTGGCAACGATTGATATACTAACGCGCAATCAACCGAAGAGCGGAGGAAGCAGATTGGTGGACGGCAACGCAGACGGAACTACACCCATTGAGCATTGGGCTGACATTGGAGACCTGAAAATCCGCTATCTGGACTGGGGCGGCGACGGCCCCCCGCTATTGGCCCTCCACGGACTGGCGTCTTCAGCCCATTGGTACGACATCGTGGCGCCCATGCTCCGGGACCGCTTTCACATCATCTCCCCCGATCAGCGCGGCCACGGTCAGACCACCAGCGCCCCCAGCGGCTATGACTGGAAGACCCTGTCCGGCGACCTTGTTGGATTGCTGGACCACATCGGTTTGGACGTAGTGGCGGTGATGGGCCACTCCTGGGGCGGCAACGTCGCCACCAATTTCGCCGCCTATTTCCCCGGCCGGGTGAGCCGGCTGATCATGATTGACGGCGGTTTCTTCGATGGGCGCATCTTTCCCGGAGCGACCTGGGAGTCCTTCTCCCAACGGTTGCGCCCCAGGGATGTGACCGGGGACCGGCAGGAATTCTTGGAGCGGCTCCGCAATCAGATGGGAGCGATCTGGAATGACGAGTTGGAGCGCATCGTCCAGACCATGGTCTACGAGGATGAGGACGGACAGATACAGGACATCCTGCGCCCGGAGAACCAAGCCCAGGTGATCCGGGCCATGTGGGACGATCCGGCGTCCGTGACACTGCCGAAGATCGAGTGCCCCACTTTGATCGTGCCCGCTGGGCCCATGCCCGAACGCGCCGGATCCGAGTTCGCCGAGATGCGCCGCCGGATGGTCGAAGCAG
Organism: uncultured Dehalococcoidia bacterium; assembly: GCA_964394825.1. Lineage (GTDB taxonomy): Bacteria > Chloroflexota > Dehalococcoidia > Lucifugimonadales > UBA3495 > UBA9611. Next base: position 8,653 of record CAYMZL010000002.1, read on the forward strand.
CCGAACATAACCTCAGAGATTGCCGGGTCCACTGGATTCCGGAGACCATCCACGACATCGGCTATCACAAGCCCCAGAAATTGGCGCAGGTGATCGGCGACTTCCTATCGGAAGGGTAGACACCGCCGGCCGCGCCCAAGGGGAATGGAACGGGGAGGGAATGGTCAGTTGACGCGGTAGGCCCAGATCCGGTGCCAGACCTCGGGCTCGCCTTTGGGCAGCGGCTGGAACCGGCCGGTCATCTCGGCAAGCCGCCACACTCCGGCCTCTTCCATCCCCGTTTGCTGCTCCTTGAACCCGCCAGATTCGTACGTGTCCACTCTGAGGCTGAACACGATCATCCCGCCGGGTTTCGTGATGCGGGCCAGCTCGTCAAATGAATTGGCGGGAGCGTGTCCCTGGGTGAATACTCCAACGCTGATCACAGCATCGAACTCGCCGGTGGAGAAATCCAGGGTCCCACCCAGCGACATCTGGTGGAACTCATTGTAGAGGTTCTTGCTCTTGGCCTCTTCAAGCATGCCCTTGGATAGGTCCATGGCCACCAGGTTGTTGTATCCGGCCTTGACCAGGCATTCGCCCACCAGCCCAGTGCCGGCCCCAGCGTCCAATACGCGGGCGGATTTGTCTACGTGCTTGACGAATACATCGGTGGCGTTCTGGGGAGCATTCCAGGCGAATTCTTCGGCCAGGTCATTGTCGTAATCCGTGGCCCATTGGTCGTAGCGGTCCGCCAACTCTTTATCGTTGGTAGACTCATAGACCCACTGGACTCTTTTGTGGCTTTCTTGCATGGAATGGAACTCCCAAGCGGGCTTGCCAAAAGATGGATATGGAAATCGAATCGCCCGAAGAACGGTCCGGTCTGGCCGGAGCATTCTTGTCACGCTACTTCTGGCAGATGAACAGACCCCATCCCAATTCCTGGTTGTCCACCGCCCGGGCGGTCTCCAGGTACGCGGTGGTGAGTTCGGCGTAATGCTCGGCATGTTCGCCCCCACCGCTGGGAGTCCGCCCAGCCAGCCGCAGGTAGCTATCCTTCAGGTGGGCGGACAGATCGTGGGCTTCAAGTATCTTGAAACCCTGGGCTTTAAGGGCGTCCTGGTAGGAATCGAAGCTGTAAGGCGTGTCGAAAAGCAGGCGGTCATAGACGAACTTCTGGGCGTCGGCGCTGATCTCGGGTTGGGGCTTGATCAAGTCGTCGAAGACCATGATTCCGCCGTCTTCCAAGACCCGGTAGGCCTCTTTGAGCGCCGCTTCCTTATCCGGGACGTGGTAGATGACCGCCTGACTCCACAGGTGGGTGAAAGTGGCGTCGTCGAAGGGCAACTCGGTGGCCGAGGCCTTCTCGAAGGCCAATCTTTCCTGGGTGGACCCATCAAGGCCGGCGCGGGCGTTCTGGGCGTTCTGTACACGGACGCCGCTTAGATCGACGCCGGTAACATGACAATTATGGTTCTCGCTGAGCCAGATCGCCGTCGTGCCGTTGCCGCAGCCCAGGTCCAGAACCCTGGCCGAGGAATCGATGCGGCCCTTGTCCACCATCATGCTGTTCAAGTTGGCGCAGGCCTTTAAAAAATCGTCGCCGGTGCTCTCGTCGAACACGCCCCAGTGGACGCTGCCTTCCTCGTCCCAGAAGGAACGGTAGATGGCGTCTTCTGAATCGTAATAACTTTCGGTTTCTTGTTCAGTGAACCTGCTGGACATGTTTGGCGCCCTCCAAGTATTCGACGAAACGGTTCTCTTCGTCGACAAGAATCATCTTCGGGTCGATGGGCTCATCGGTAACCTCGAAGGACATGATGATCAGGCAGTTGCCCTTGGAGCTCAGCCGGGCCGCGGCCCCTTGGACCGAGCACACGCCGGACCCGCGGTCTCCGGCGATGGCGTAGGTCTCGAACCGGTTGCCGTTGGTCACATCGCAGACCAACACCTTTTCGAAGCTCCACAGGTCGATCTTGTCCATCAGGTCTTGGTCAATCAGGATGCTGCCCACGTAATCCGGGTTGGCATCGGTCACCCAGACGCGGTGAATCTTTGACCTCAGTACAACTCTCATTCTTTATCTCCTGCTTGATACCGTCGATTTAAGATTATTGCTTGCCGTGATCTGGGATTGTTTCGAAGATTTGGCCTTAATTTTGACCGCAATTCTCCATATCGGCACTCGATATGGAATTCAGCTAGGCCGCCGTTACGTTGGCGGGTATTAGGGGTAGGGAAATACGGGGGTTATGCGGTTGGAGTGGGAGTTAAGGCTCGCAGGGGACGGCGTGCTTATTGCGGGAGCGGATTTCCGCGGGAGACGGGGGAGCGAGATATTGGGAACGGTTTAAATCTGCCCTATTGGGAAACGGCACCCTCGACGGGCTGTAACAATACTCCGACATTTTCTCGTCCGGCGTGATTGACGTTTCGGAAGCAGCGCCTTGCTGCTGCCTTCCAGGCCTGCTCAAAGGCTGCGGCGAGCATTGCCGGGGATTCTACCAGCGAGTCAAGAGCCGGTCAAGGTGGTGGATGCCGGTGTTTTGTCGATCTGCGGGCTGGTTGTCCACGAGGCTGAAACAGCCACGTTGTCTTGCCAGTAGATCTTGAAACAATCGTAACGATCTAGTGATTATTCTTGAGTATTCCGGGAAATCAGCACTTCCCTTCCAATCCCCGGAGTGGCAGGCCGGAAAGACCGGCGGACACCGGCAGGGCGGGCGGCTAGAAAGGCGGTTCGTCTCCCGCGGGCTTCGCTTCTACGAGTGCAGACAGGTCGGCAGCGGGCGCCACCGGGGCCTCAGCCGCTACGGCCGGAGTGGAATCGGAGGCGTCGGCGGTCTCGGGGGCTGCTTCAGAAGATATATCAGGGACCGGATCAACGGCCGCCGGCGGCGCGGCTTCAAGGGGCATGTTCACGGACGCTTCGGCCGGGGGCTCCAGGCCCAAACCCAGTTCCTGATGGACCGCCACCGTGTCCGGCCCCAACAATTCTTCCAGGCGGGCGTGCAGTCCGTCGCAATAACCGGTGCTGACCACCGGCAGGTCCATACGGACCAGTTTTCCGCCGGTGCGAATATCCAGATTCACCCGGTCTCGGCCGGGATATTCCAGTAAGACGCCGATGACTTCCCTGAGCAGATGGGCGTCAAGACTCGGATCGTCGGACTCGGTTACCGCCAGGCGGACCACCTTCTGTGGTTCCGCAGGAGTGTTGTTGCCTGTGGTCATCTGCGCCTTCTTTTCACTTATGTTGTGATCGGTTGCTTTGCGGCCATTCCCATTGCCGTTATAGCCGTTGCCATTATTCTTGTACCCGTTTTGGGCCTTGGCCGGCGGCGGGAGCGCCGCCGGGTTCTCCGGGTCGCATTCCACCGCGGCATCGCAGGCAAGGGACATCTGGTCCCCCCGCAGCCGCAGCCGGCCGTTGACCAACACCAGCCGGCCACCCTGCCACACCTCCGCGGTCCGCTGCAGGGTATCGGGCCAGACCATCACTTCCAGGAAACCGCCCAGGACTTCGAGGTTCACGATGAAGAAGCGTCTCCCTTCCCGGGTGGTGCGTTCGGTGACGGACGAGATGTAGCCCAGCATGTTGATGGACCGGCCGGACATCTCCTCGTCCAATTGGTCCAGGGAATTGAGGGCCCCGCCGGTATCCATGGCCCCCAGGGCGCGGAGTGGATTGTGGGACAAAGCCATCCCCAACAGTTCCCTTTCCCAGCCGGCCTTCTCCTGGTCTGAAACGTCGGGAGCGGTGAGGGGTATTCCGCTCATACCCGCGGCGTCCGAAACCTCATCGTTCCCTTCGAACATGCTGCTCTGGCCCGAGTCGCGGGTGCGGGCTTCCCTTTGGGCCGTGGCGATGATCTGGTCCAGGGCGCCGATCACCGCGCCTCTGGAGGCGAGGCTGTCAAAGGTCCCGGCCCTGGCCAGGCTTTCCAGTGTGCGGCGGTTCAGGCCGGAAGCCCCGGCACGGCGGCAGAAATCGTCGATGGACTTATAAGGCCCGTTCTCCTTGCGTTCTTCCACGATGGGGCGGACCGCGCCCTCTCCCACCGTTTTGATGGCGGCCAGCCCGATCCTGAGGCCGGGGCCGCTGGGAGCGTCTTCGCCCTGGCCGCCCGTGTCATGGTCGATACAGAAGAACTCATCGGACCGGTTGATATCCGGCAGAAGTATTGGGATCCGCAGCCGGAGACACTCGCTCATGGAGCTCAGAGTTTTCTCCGGGTTGTCCAACCGGGAGTTGAGCACCGAGGCCATGTATTCCACTGGGTAGTGGTTCTTGAAATAGGCCGTCCAATAGGAGATGAGGGCGTAGCTGACGCTATGGGCTTTGTTGAACGCGTAACCGGCGAACGGTTCGATCAGGTCGAATATCTCGATGGCCACTTTCTCGTCGTAGCCCTGCGCCTGGGCGCCGGCGACGAAATTCACCCGCTCTTCGGCCATCAGGGAGGCGATCTTCTTGCCCATGGCCTTGCGCACGATATCGGCCGCCCCCAGGGAGTAACCGGCGAATTGCTGCAGGATCAGCAACACCTGGTCCTGGTATACGATGACGCCGTAGGTCTCGTCCAGCAACTCCTTGAAGCTGGCGTGGGGGTACGAGATGGGCGTGCGGCCGTGTTTGGCCTCGATAAAAGTCTCGATATTCTCCATGGGGCCGGGGCGGTAGAGGGCGATCATTGCCGCGATGTCGCCCAGGTTGGAGGGCTTCAGGTCCTTGATGTACCGCTGCATCCCCGCGCTCTCAAGCTGGAACAGGTCGGTGGTGTTGCCCGATGAAAGCAATTCGAATGTGGCCGCGTCATCCAAGGGCAGGGTCTGGAGATCGATCTCCACCCCTTGGCTCTCGCGCACCAGGTTGACGGCCCGGTCGAGGATGGTCAGGTTGGTCAACCCGAGAAAGTCCATCTTCAAGAGACCCAGGCGGGCCACCGGGTCCATCGAGAATTGGGTCATAAGCACCGGGCTGTTTTCATCGCCCCGGACCGGCCGCTGCAAAGGCACGGTCTCGATGAGGGGTTCATCGGCGATCAGCACCCCGGCGGCATGGGTGCTCACATGGTGGACGATGCCCTCCAGGCCTTGGGCGTTGTCCACCAGCTTGGTCACGTTGGGCTCCTGCTCGTAGGCGGTCTTAAGCTCGGGACTAACGCGCAGGGCGTCCTCCAGGGTACGGGCCCTCAAGGGGACCATCCGCGCGATGCGGTCCACGTCCCCGTAGCCCATGCCCAGGGCTCGGCCCACGTCCCGGAGCGCCGCCTTGGCGCCCAAGGTCCCAAAGGTGATGATCTGGGCCACCCGGTCGCTGCCGTAGCGCTCGATGACGTAGTGGAGGACTTCGTCCCGGCGGTCGTCTTGGAAATCCAGGTCGATGTCGGGCATCTCTTTGCGTTCCAGGTTGAGGAAACGCTCGAAGACCAAGCGGTACTCCAAGGGGTCCACGTCGGTGATGCCCAGGCAGTACAGGGCCACGCTGGCGGCGGCGCTGCCACGGACTCCGTAGAGTATGTTGCTGCGCCGGACGAAGTCGATGATGTCCCAGACCACCAGGAAATAGTTGGCGAAACGGGTGTGGCGTATGACGTCCAACTCGTAGCGGAGCCGGTCTTCGGACTCTGGAGTCGGGTGGGGGTAGCGGCGGCGGAACCCCTCTTCGCACAACTGGACCAGGTACTCGTCGGCGTCCATGTCGTTGGGCGTCGGGTATTTGGGCAGGTGGCTCTGGCCGAAGTCAAGCTCCACGTTGCACATATCGGCGACCAACTGGGTGTTCTCCAGGGCCGGGAGAAAGTCCGGAAAGAGCTGGGTCATCTCTCCAGGGCTTTTGATGAAGTAGGAATCGTCCTCCATGCGGAGACGCTTTTCGTCCTGCACGGTGGTGCTGGTCTGGATGCAGATGTAGATGTCTTGCAGGGGAGAGTCCGCCTGGTGCACGTAATGGGCGTCATTGGTGACCAATAGCGGTATATCCAGCTTCTGCCCCAGGGCGATCAAGCCTTCGTTGATCCGGGGCAGTTGCGGGACGTGCTCATGACGCTGGATCTCCAAGAAGTAGCCGTCGCCGAACAGTTCCTTGTACCAACCGGCGGCGCTGGCCGCCGCGTCGTCGTTGCCGTCGGCGATCAGGCGGGGTATCTCGGCGGAGGGGCAGGCGGACAGGACGGCCAGACCTTGGCCGTATTCCTCAAGAATGCCTTTGTCGATGCGGGGACGGTAATGGAAGCCGTCCACATGGGCCTTGGTGACCAATTGCATCAGGTTGCGGTAGCCGGTGTTGTCCCGGGCCAGCAGGACCAGATGGTTGGGGCTGCGCTCGGAGGGGTCTTTGTCAAAGCGGCTGTTGTGGGCCACGTAGACTTCACAGCCGATGATCGGCTTTATACCGGCTTCTTTGCACGCCGAGTAGAAGTCGACCACCCCGTAGAAGGTGCCATGGTCGGTGATGGCCAGGGCATCCATCCCCAGTTCCTTGGTGCGGGCAACCAGGCTGGGGATACGGCTGATGCCGTCCAACATGCTGAACTCGGTGTGAACGTGAAGGTGCGTGAACACTAACCCCGTCTGCCTCCCCACAAAATGCGGCCGCGCGGTCCGCATAATACCAAGGCGGGGCTACCCGAATGGGGGTCCCCCGCTCCCCGGCAGTGGCTATTATAAACCCTGCCTGACCGGTGGGGTTCAACGAAAACGGCAATTATATTCGGATTGTCGAGTGACTTTATCAGCGTGTGTGCCGGGCAATAAAAATCGGCCGGTCATTTCGCCACCGAGTTTCGGTGAAGTCTGACCGGCCGATGAAAGCCAAGCAGGTTGGGTTGGGTTTTTGCTGGAAGG
>CAYMZL010000002.1:15493-26042 GCA_964394825.1 uncultured Dehalococcoidia bacterium
TCGGATTCCATGTCGTCGCCGTCCGTGTCTTGGCCGCTTATGTCCTCATCGTCCGAGGTTGACTCGACGCCGGTGGAGGCCGGCGAGTTCTTTTTGATTATGCGGCTATCGCCCCAGGAAGCGGACTCAACGTAGTTTTTGAATTCGCGGGTTTCCCCACAGATCCGGCAAGAGCCGTTGCTGACCGGGCCGTCGGCCGGCTGGATAACCCAGTGGTGGCGGCAAACCGCGGTGGTGGTGGCGGCGGCGGCGGTTTCGACTTCGGGAGTGGGTGCGATGGTAGTGTGTTGTGCCATGATTTCTTAGCCTCTGGTTAACAGTAATCTATTTTAGCAAGATGTAGTCGATATCGTCAATGTTTTTTGTATGAGTGTTGTATTAGTTCCCTGGGATAGCCGTGATAATTAACGGTGTGGGACATATCCGAACGATTTCGTTAATCTCTTGAAATGATAAGAACCCTAGGAGCAGTGTTCATTCCCTGTGATGACATTTACGTTGAAGAAAGTGTCTTGGACTTACGGAATGGGCCGCCGTTAAATCTTGGACCGGACAACGCCGCGGTGTTGAGGCGGCTGTTTTATAGGATGCAGGTGGCTGCCGTAGGGTCCAGGATGGCAAGGAAAATTATTGGACCGCCGACAAAAATCGTTCGTCCAGATTGATTTTCCGGCAGGGTGACATTAGGGTCAAGCCGGCCATGTCAGAACAAGCTTCGATGGCGACATAGAACCCTGCGAGGCTAAGGCCGGCGGGAAAGGTCTAGTTCAAGAAAAAGACCAGGCTGCAACAGGAGAGCCTGGAGAAAGTCCGGACACCATTAGGCGTGTTTGACCACCTCTTCCGTTGCCATCCGAGTTACGCCCCAGCCGGCCAACCAGGCGGAATGGCGGCCGTCGCCTCCGGCGACGATGACCACGATGTCCTCAGACGACCGCGCGATGGGGACCAAGGTCTCGGGGTTGGTCTGGTCCACCCAACTGGGCCAGTTGCGGTTGCCGTAGTGGGCCCGGCCCAGCAACATGTGCAGCGGCATGCGGGCGTTCTGGTAGACGTATTCTTGAACGTCGGACTTGGACAGTCCGGAGGCGGCGATCTCCCCGGCGTGTTCCGGGCAGATCACCAGGATGATCTGGGCGCCGGTGCCGATCTGGTAATAGTTGGCTATCCCAACCGCCTTCATGCTGCCGACAATGGTCTGAAGGACCTCGAGTCCGGTGGCGACCGTCGTCTCCATGATGCCGTAGACGCCCCGGATGGCGGCCACGGTCACGGTGCTGGATCCCTCGGCGTACCCAAGCTGGATGTGCCTCGGCTCCCAAGGGCTCCGTTCTTCGTTCTCGGAGAAGCAGAAGCTGTACCGGCCCGGTGTGGCCAGGGTAGCCTTGTCCATCTCCCCGGGTATCAGGCCGCCCACGTTGCGGATAACCAACCGCAACGCCCTGCCGATGGCCGCGTTGGCCCTTGAGCCGGGCCCAAAACAGGCGGCGTCGCCGTTGATGCCGAGCTCTTGGGCGATGGGGCCGTTGACGATCACGACCTGCGCCGCGCCTCCGGTGGTGGCGGCGTTCCCGCCCAGGTTGAAATCCTTATCCAGGGCCGCCTTGACCGCTGCCACCACCACCGGGAAGTACTCGGGTTGGCAGCCGGCCATGACGGCGTTGATGGCCAGTTTCTCCAGGGTCGCCTGGGAATTCCGTGGCTGGAGGGTTCCCAGAGAGAAGGACGGGTCTCCGCCGTAGGAAGCCAGCATCTCGCGGACCGGAGGCTCCGTGGCCGGGACCACCGGCAATCCGTCGGTCCAGCCCTGTTCCCAGCAATAGTCCTGGATGGCCTGGAAGGAATCGGGCACTGCTACCCGTCTGGCGTTTAGCGAAACAGAACTCACGGCGATGGACCTCGTTGGTGAAGACTCGGGGCTGAATATTCAGGTGACGATTTTCCGGCGGGGCGGCCGCCAAGTCAATACGGCCCTGCGGAATAACCGGTGGAACAAAAAGAGGGGCCGATTTGGCCCCTCTCGTATTCTATCGACGCCCCAACTTGGGACACGTTTATTTCCCGGTCAGCAGTCCCACGATCTCCGGGGCAAAATCGCGGGCCATCTGTTGGACCTCCGGGATGCTGCGGGGAGCCAGCGGGCTGGGCAGCACCACGATGCGGACACCCGGCATCCCCAGGGCCGTGGCCCGGGCCTGGGCGGCCCTGGTGAAGGTGCTGGTTATTACGCTAACCGATGGCACGCCCTTGGACTCTGTGATTACCGTGTCGTGGAGACCCCACGCCGTGCAGGACCCTCAATCGGCGATGGCGTGTATCACCACGTCGCAATCATCGGTGAGGGACTGCAAGGTTTCATCGGCGCAGGCGGCGCTGTAGGTGAATTTGGTGGCGTAGACGACTTTCGCGGCGCCGTATTCCTTGAGCAGGACCTCTTTCAACTCACCCAAGAAGGCGTCGGCGTGGTACTTGCGGTTCTCGAGCAGGCCCACCACCTTGCCCTTTAGGTCGGACGGGGTCTCGCTGAGACCCAACTCCTCAGGTACATCCTCGGCGGTGGGGTCGAGGATCTCGATCATGCCGGTTGCCCGTGTCATCGAATTCCCTCCTTGATCAGCACTATGAGGCGTGGTCAGCCACCCAGTTGGAAGTACTTGCCTTCGGTCTTGATGGCGGGCGCGATCACCATCTCAGCCTTGTGCAGGTCTCGGATGGTGTAGGCCCCACACATACCCATGGCCACTTTCAGCGCACCGACGAAATTCTGGGTGCCGTCGGTCTTGGAAGTTGGTCCGTAGAGGATCTGTTTCAGGGTGCCCTTGGTTCCCACGGAGATGCGGGTGCCCCTGGGCAGTTCGGGGTGGGGGTTGGCCATGCCCCAGTTGAAGCCCCGGCCGGGCGCTTCCTCGGCCTGGGCGAAGGGGGTCCCCAACATCACGGCGTCCGCCCCGCTGACCATGGCCTTGCAAACATCGCCGCCGGTCCGGAACCCGCCGTCGGTGATCACAGTGACGTAGCGGCCAGTGCGGCGGAAGTGGTCTTCCCGGGCCGCCGCGCACTGGAGGGTCGCGGTGACCTGGGGGACACCCACTCCCACCACTTCACGGGTGGTGCAGGCGGCGCCGGGGCCGACGCCGACCAATAGGCCGTCGATGCCGGTCTCCATCAGTTCCAGGGCCACTTCGTAAGTAACGCAATTGCCGACAACCACGGGGACTTTCAAAGCATCGATAAGTTCGGAGAAGACCAACCCCCGGTAACTGTTGGACATGTGCCGGGCGGTGGTGACGGTGGACTGGACCACGATCATGTCAGCCCCGGCCTCAACGGCCGCCGGGGACATGCGCTTGGTGTTCTGGGGGGTGAAGGAAACGGCGCAGGTGGCGCCGGAGTTCTTGATCTCCCGGACGCGCTGGCCGATCAGCTCTTCGCGGATGGGCTCGGCGTAAACTCTCTGCAGTAATTCGGTAACTTCGTCCTGGGGGGAGGAGATGATTTCTTCCAGGACCGAATAGGGGTCTTCGTATCGGCTGTACAGGCCCTCGGCGTTCAGGACGCCCAGACCGCCCATCTCATGCATGTACGAAGCGAACCCCGGGGAAACGGCTCCGTCCATCGCGGAAGCCATGATGGGAATCTCGAATTCCAGGTCGCCGATGGTCATCTTCGTGGAGGTCAACTCGGGGTTGATCGTGACCTGGCCGGGAACGATTGCGACTTCGTCGAAACCGTAGGAACGCTCAAGTTCTTTAAACAGCCTTCTCCCCATCCCTACCTACCTCTCCCATTAGCGAATCTCGTCTTGATTTAATCAGTATTTACAGCTAAAAGTCAACCGAAAATCAAGGGTGGGACAATCAACCCTCGCGCGACGGAATAGGCGATGGGAAAAGCGCTGGAAAATTGGCGGCCGGCTTAGGTTGATTTGACCTTGCGGGGTTGTGAAAAATGGTGCATACTGGCCTAGCTGATGTATCTCCTGGTGGTTCTAGCGAAGCGGCCCCACCCGTTCCCATCCCGAACACGGAAGTGAAACGCCTCAGCGCCTACGATACTGCTCTGGCGACGGAGTGGGAAAATAGGTCACCGCCGGGAGGTATATCCTCTTAAAAGAAGCGCCACGCTTGCTGCACCTTCCCAGTCTACGGCCCCGGTGAATCCAGCCAGAGGGACCCTCTTCCATCCCGGTCTGAGCCGGTCTGCCCCCGTATTTTTGGTCCGGCTGGTACTCGCATCCAACAGATTAACTGCGTTGTTGTGCCTTTACAGTTAGCTAGGCCTCCAATATAATTGGATGCATGAGGCCGCGAGGGTGGAATCCCTGTCTAGGCCCCATCCCCTCCAAGAACGGGACCGGCATACAGGTTCCCCCCTCCGCAACTTGGTGTTAACAGCGCCGATGTGGCAGGCATCCCGTAGATGGCTGGGCATCCTTAAAGGAACCCGGTTGAAAGCAGGTTCCTCACATTACTCCCATCAGGAGCGATAATATGGGCAGTAGATTCGAGAAGTTCTCCGAACGTGCACGGCGGGTACTATCGCTGGCCCAGGAAGAGGCGCAGCGGTTCAACCATAACTACATCGGGACCGAGCATATCCTGCTGGGTCTGGTCCGCGAGACCGAAGGCGTTGCCGCCCGGGTGCTCTCCAGCTTGTCCGTGGACCTGAGCAAGGTGCGGTCGGCTGTTGAGTTCATCATCGGCCGCGGCGAAAAGCCGGCCCAGGGAGAGATCGGTCTTACCCCCCGTGCGAAGAAGGTCGTGGAGTTGGCCGTCGATGAAGCTCGACGGATGAACCACACCTATATCGGAACGGAGCACTTGCTCATCGGTCTACTGCGTGAAGGCGAAGGCGTGGCTGCGGGCGTCCTGGAAAGCTTGGGAGTCACCCTGGACAAGGTCCGGGCCGAGACCCACCGCATATTGAGCCATACCTCCAGCGCCGGCGCCCAGGGCAGAGGGTCCACCTCCAAGACTCCAACCCTAGACCAACTCGGTATCGACCTGACCGTCGCCGCCAAAGCAGATAAACTGGACCCGGTCATCGGCCGGGAACAAGAGATTCAGCGGATGGTGCAGATCCTCAGCCGCCGCACCAAGAACAACCCTGTTCTGGTGGGTGAGCCGGGCGTTGGCAAGACGGCCATCGTAGAGGCGCTGGCCCAACTCATCAGCAAAGGCGAGGTCCCCGACACCCTCCAGGGCAAGCGCCTGGTCACCCTGGACATGGGCGCCCTGGTGGCGGGCACCAAGTACCGCGGCGAATTCGAAGAGCGGTTGAAGAAGGTCATTGAAGAGATCAAGACCTCCGGCAACTGCGTGCTCTTCATCGACGAGATTCATACGATAGTCGGCGCCGGCGCCGCGGAAGGCGCGGTCGATGCCTCCAACATACTGAAGCCCTCACTGGCCCGTGGCGAGATTCAATGTATCGGGGCCACCACACTGGACGACTACCGGAAGTACGTGGAGCGGGACCCGGCCTTGGAGCGCCGCCTTCAGCCCGTCCGGGTTGAAGAGCCCTCCAACGACGACACCGTCGCCATCTTGATGGGCATCAGGAGCAAGTACGAGGACCACCACAAGGTAGATATCACCGACGAAGCCATCCGCAGCGCGGCTACCCTGGCCCAGCGCTATATCCCGGACCGGTTCCTGCCGGACAAGGCCATCGACCTCATCGACGAGGCGGGCTCCCGGGTAAGGCTGCGCGGCAGCGTCACTCCGGCATCGGTGAAAGACGCCATGCAGGTGTTGGAACAGGTGCGCAAAGAGAAGGACGAGGCCATCGCCTCTCAGCAATACGAGGAGGCGGCGGAACTTCGCGACCGGGAACTGCGGCAGAACGAGGACCTGGATACCCTTGAGAAGGAATGGCAAGAAGGCGAGAACAAAGAGCGCCGGGTCGTCACCGAGGAAGATATCGCGGAAGTTGTCAGCATGTGGACCGGGATTCCAGTGACCAGGCTAGCGGAAGAGGAAACCGAGCGGCTCATCCAGATGGAAGCGGAACTGCATAAGCGGATCATCGGACAGGACGAGGCCATCATCAGCGTCTCCAAGTCCGTGCGGCGCGCCCGGGCCGGTCTCAAGGACTCCCGCCGTCCCATCGGCGTGTTCATGTTCCTTGGGCCCACCGGTGTGGGCAAGACCGAGTTGGTCCGTGCTCTGGCCGAATTCATGTTCGGCGATGAAGACAATATGATTCGCCTGGACATGTCTGAGTTCCAAGAACGGCACACCGTCGCCCGTTTGATCGGAGCCCCTCCCGGATACGTCGGTTACGACGAGGGCGGCCAGTTGACTGAGGGGGTCCGGCGCAAGAACTACTGCGCAGTGCTGCTCGACGAGATTGAAAAAGCCCACCCAGAGGTTTTCAACATCCTTCTGCAGATCTTCGACTCCGGCACCTTGACCGACGCCCGGGGCAGGAAGGTGGACTTCCGGAACTCAATATTGATCATGACCAGCAACTTGGGGTCGGACTTGATCAAACGGGAGACCGCCCTCGGTTTCTCGGCCAAGACCAGCGACGCCCAGACCGACGCGAGCGCCTACGGGCGGATGAAGGATAAGGTGATGGATGAAGTCAAGAAATTCTTCCGTCCTGAATTCCTGAACCGGATCGATTCCACAGTGGTGTTCCACCAACTCACCAGGGACGAGATTCTGGAGATAGTGGACCTGATGATGGACCAGGTCCGCGGCGAACTGAAGGAGAAGGAGATCGAACTGGAGTTGTCCGATGCCGCCAAGGCCTACCTGGGAGAAAAGGGCTTCGACCCGGTCCTGGGCGCCCGGCCGCTGCGGAGACTGATTCAGGACGAGGTCGAAGACAACCTGTCTGATGAGGTGCTTAGCAAAAAGTTGGTGGCGGGCGACGTTGCCATGGTTGACTTGGAAGACAACGCCATCAAGATCACTGCCAAGAAAGCCAAGGCCAAACCCAGATCCAAAGCCAAGGCGAAAGCCGAGCCGGAAGCGGAAGCGAAAGCCGAGCCGGTTGCCACCGCCGATTAGCACTGCCTGGCCCCAGCGAAAAATTCACGGAACGACTGACAGAAGGCCCCACGATTGTGGGGCCTTCTGTTGTTATAATTGCCGCGATCCGGCGCGATCCTTAATGAGGTGATGCGGTGTGGCTAAGGTAAAGGACCGGCAGCGGACAGTATTCATGTGCCCGTCTTGCGGGAACGAAAGCCCCAAGTGGATGGGTTTTTGCCCGGCCCAAGGATGCGGCTCCCAAAGCCCCCTGGTGGAGACCGCCGTGGCCCCGGCAGCCAAAGGGCGCCCAGGGTGGCTTGCCAACCAGCCGGTCGACGTGGTCGAACTTTCCTCCATCTCCACCGCCGACCAACCGCGAGATCCTCTCCCCTCCTCCGAACTGAACCGCGTGTTGGGCGGAGGAGTGGTCCCCGGGTCGGTGGTCCTGCTCGCCGGAGAGCCGGGCGTCGGCAAATCGACCCTGTTGCTGCAACTGGCCCAATACGCGGCCGCCAAGGGCCAAAAGGTCCTCTATGTCAGCGGCGAGGAGTCCCCGCAGCAGATAAAGCTGCGGTCAGACCGTCTGGGATTCGCCGGCCAGGGAGTCTTGATGCTGCCCGAGACCGACCTTGCCGCGGTCATCGAGAAGTTGGACTCGATAAGGCCCGGCCTGGCCATCGTCGACTCCATCCAGACGTTATACAGTGACGACGAAACGTCCGGCCCCGGCAGCGTGGGACAGGTACGGGAGGCCGGCCTGCGGCTGCTCCGGTGGGCCAAGGCCAGCGGCACACCGGTGTTCGTCTCGGGGCACATGACCAAAGACGGCTCTTTGGCCGGGCCCAGGGTCCTGGAACACATGGTGGACGTGGTCCTATATCTGGAGTCCCAGGAGGACGGCGGCTACCGGGTGCTGCGCGCCGGCAAGAACCGGTTCGGCGCCACCACCGAGGTTGGCGTGTTCGAGATGACCGAACGGGGCCTGACCGACGTGTCCGACCCGTCCCAAGCCTTGCTGTCGCAACGGTCCGGAGGGTCCATTGGAGCGGCCCTGACGCCGGTGGTTGAGGGCAGCCGCGCATTGCTCTTGGAGGTCCAAGCCCTGACATCGCCTTCCCAACTTCCCGCGCCGCGCCGGGTCGCCAACGGCGTGGACTACAACCGGCTCCTCATGCTGGCGGCGGTGGCTTCCCGCCGTGCCGGGCTGGAGTTGTCCGGCCAGGACATCATCGTAAACGTGGCCGGCGGCTTCAAGATCGGCGAGCCGGCGGCGGACCTTGCCCTGGTGCTAGCCATGGCGTCCAGTCTCTACAACTGCCCGCTGGATCCCGAGATGTTCGCCTTTGGCGAGGTCGGCTTGAGCGCTGAGATACGAGCTGTTCCTCAGGCACAGCGGAGGGTTACGGAGGCCGCGCGGTTGGGTTTGAAGAGATGCGTCTTGCCGGAATCGTGTTTGGAAGGTCTGAAGGCGCCGCAGGGCATGAAGACCATCGGAGTGAGGACGCTGCGGCAGGCGGTCAACGCGGTCCTATCCAAAGACCGTACCAAGGACCGGACCGGAGAGCGGGAGTTGGAAGCCGAGGCGGCCCTGGAGCCGGGCTAGGAATTTCTAGTGGGCGCGGCTTTCGGCCGACGAGTGGTCCGTGGGCGGCTGGTCCGGGGGTGAGAATTCGTGGGCTTCGCAGGCCACCCAGCGGGAGCCGTCCTGGTAGACCTCTTTCTTCCAGATGGGGACCACTTCTTTGATACGGTCCACGGCCTTGTGGCAGGCGTCGAAGGCATCTTTACGGTGGGGCGAACCGATGGCCACCACCAGGCTGATCTCCCCGATGCCGACCGTCCCGATGCGGTGGCTGATGGCCACCTGTTCCAGGCCGAACTCGGCCATCAATTCCTGGCGCACCTCTTCCAACTTCTTGAGGGCCATCTCATCGAAGGCTTCGTACTCCAGGGTCAGCACCGTCTTGCCCTCGAAATTATCCCTGGTCGTCCCCAAAAAGGTCACCACGGCGCCGTTCGTGTCGCGGCGCACCTTGGCGGTTGTCTTCTCCGGGTCAAGGGTGCCGTAGGTCAGTTCTATCATTGCGTTAACCCCCGCTCACCGGTGGAATGAGGCAGACATCGTCGCCGGACCGCAGGACGGTGTCAGAATCGGCGTAATCTGCGTTCACCGCCACCACGATCTTCACCTCGGGCGGCGCCAGGTTCGGGAGTTGCCGCCGCACCTCGGCGGTGAGGTCCGCCACCGTCGCCCCCTCCGGGACGGCCACCGGAATGCTGCTTCGGCCGGCCCGTTCCCGGTACAAGGCGAATAGCCTGACGTTGAGTTCCATGTGCGAGGTACCTATTTCAGAGATCACGCCGCATAACCCGGCGGTCACGCCGCTTGGAAAAAAGGCCCGTGCCACAGCCTGCCGGGCCATGTTTGCGTTTGAGGATACATTATCCCATAGCGGTCCATGCCCCGCTAGTCTGTTCCTTGGGTCACCAGGGCACCAGGTTCCAACCCTCGAACAGGAACACCGCTTTGCCGTTGAGCGCCGTCGTTTGGACCCTGTTGAGCCGCAACCAGTAGACGCGCCCAGGCACCATGGTTTTGATGGTATTGGCTTTGGCGAAGGCCGGGCGGGGGTCAAAGAACGTCCAACGCTTGTCACCGTTGTCGAAGGCCCACACCCGAATCAGATTATCGCCTTGGGTCAATGTCTCCAGGGCTTGAGCGGCCAGGATGGTAGGTTGGGGAGTGGGCAGCGGCTCGATCACCGCCACGCCCTCGGTCACGGTGAAACTATCGACCGCGCTGATCCCCCCCGCCGTGGCCGTGATGGTCTGGACTCCCGGTGAAAACAGTGGCATATGGAAGTACGACACGAACTTTCCGTCATTGTCTGTGACCGGCGCCGTCGAGCCCGACACCGAGATGTTGCCCGCTCTGGTGCTCGATACGACGTTGTTGGCCGGGAAGCCTTCACCGGTTATGGTCACCACGCTGCCGGGCTGTCCGGCGGCGGGCGAAACGGTGATGCTGGCCCCGGACACCGTGTGAAAGGCGAACGCAAACCGGTCGAAGCCCACTATCGTTGCCCGGACTATGTTGCTTGAGAGTTTGTCGGCCATCGCGGGGACCTGCACCGTGGCATCGATCTCCCCGAGGAAGTTCGGTGAGACCAGGTCCAACTGGGTGTTGGAGTAGAAGATGGACACCTGGATGTTTGCCGCGGTGGCGGTATTGGAGGCCGGGAACCCCTCGCCGGTTATGGTCAGGTCCGAACCCCGGATGCCGGATGCTGGGTCCAGGCTGATGGTGGGAGCCTTGATGCCAACCTGAGTCGTCTGGGTTATCCCTTGGTCGTCGACCGCAGTGATCTGGATCGGGCCTCCGGCGACGATCTCCGGGGTAACCGGGATGATAATGGAGGCAGCCCAACCGCCCGAGGCGTCAAAGTTGATGGGATAAGTGATATTGGGCGAAGTGAGCAGAGCGCCGTTCAAGGTGACGACGCTGGCGCCCTGCCCGGTGATTTGGTGGGCCCCGGACAGGGCCGCCCCACCCGAGACCGTTGCCG
>CAYMZL010000003.1:0-3459 GCA_964394825.1 uncultured Dehalococcoidia bacterium
CCGTCTCGTACTGCGCCATAACGCTCCTCGAATCAAAAAGGCGGCCCGGATCACAGGCCGCCTTGGTTTACCGGTAACCGCTCGCGCCTACGATATGGTCTCGCTGATCTGGAACTGGGGTTTGATGTCGGTGTAGTTCGAGATGTCTCCCATGATTGCGCCGCCATGGGCCTTAAACGCCTCGTGGACCTCTTCGGTGGTGTTGAAGGAGAGGTGCGCGATCCCCACGAACGGAGCGGGGGCGTTGGGGTCGGTACCCGATATGCCCTTCTCCATTTCGCCTTTGACTAGGCCCATTGGCGCCAACAGTTTCTGGACCAAGGCCAGGTGGGTGGTGGAAAAGTAGCCGTGGTCGAATTTTTTGCCTTCCTCGTTGGGGTATAAAACAGTAACTTTAATCATGATGGCGACTCCTCATTGGTACATAAGCGTGAGTAGGGGCGCTCCGCTCAGTTTACTAGGCGAAAAGGCCGCTGGCAATGCAGGGGCGGCCGGACAACCAGGGTGGAACAATCGTATCTGATACAATGACCCCGCCGCACCAACAGTCCCGTACTCCATCGAGATATGCTGCAAAGATTACCTTCTTTCGCTCGTTACATAGCCACCATCGCCGCCCTTGTGACGATTCCCGCCCTACTTGCCTGCTCTTCGTCCCCAGAGTCGAATGCGTCAAATGCCGAAGAATCGTCCGACAGCCTGGCGCTGGTCTGGGAAGCCTGGGAACAGATGAGCAAAAGCTACGCCGGTACTGACTCCCTGGATGCCGATTCCGTGGTGTCCGGCGCCATGCGCAGGGTCTTGGAACTGATGGACGTTGTTCCCTACCCATTTCTGACTGAGATTGGCCGGATGCGCGGCCAGGCGCCGTCAAACGTCCCCGGCGAATTGGTCGATCTGTGGCGGGCGGTGGCCATACATCAGGCGTCGAACCCTGATTTTGATTCATCGACGGTTGCCGAAGATGCCATCTCCGGGATGTTGGAAGGCCTGGGTGATCCGTCGGCGGTATTCCTGACCGCCAGCGAGTATCCCCTGGCCAAGGAGAACCTGGAAGGCCGCATCGAAGGCAGTTACCTGGGCATTGGGGCCAGAGTGGTCTCCCAGGACGATCAGATCGTGCTGTTCCCGTTCTCCGGTTCGCCGGCCGAGAACGCGGGAGTCCTACCGGGCGACATTTTGGTGGCTGTGGGAGGCGTATCGGTGGTGGGGCAGGGGATCCAGGAAGTTGTTGACCAGGTGGCGGGACCCAAGGGGACCAAGGTTGCCTTGGAACTATTGCGGGCGGGGGAGCCTGAACCCATCGCACTCGAAGTGCTTCGCGGCGATATCGAGCTGCAATCGGTGGCCAGCCAGCTCATTCCGGGCGGCATCGGGTACATGCGCATCGCCCGGTTCCGTGACAACACGGGCGAGCAGGTGTTGAGCGCCCTGGAATCGCTGAACCGGTTCGACCTGCTGGCCCTGATCGTGGACATTAGGGCCAATCCCGGCGGGTCTGCGGCAGCGGCCAAGGAAACTGCTGGGCAATTCTTGCCCGACGGCAGCGTGTTTGGATATCTTGAGGGCCGGGATGGAAAGCGCATCGAAGAGACAATTGATCCCAATGAGGGCCGTCTGGACCTGGACGACCTGCTGATCGCGGTGCTGGTCAATGAGCAGACGGTCCGCGAAGCCGAAATCATGGCCGCGGCGTTGCAGGACTCCGGGCGGGCGACCTTGTTCGGGACAACGACCTTCGGTGACGCCTCCGCCTATGAGTTTGTGGAGCTAAGCGACGGGTCCGCCATGTACCTGCCGGTTTCGCGTTGGTACACCCCTTCGGGCATCCTCCTGGACAAATCTGGGTTGAAGCCTGATTTTGAGGTTGAGTCCAAGCCTGAAAGTGAAGGCTACGGCCGCGAGAGCCAGTTCAACCGGGCCTACGAGTATCTCGACGGTCAGTTGCCGCCCTTCCGTTAGGACCGATATAGTAGGATTATTCCAGTGCTTTCCGATTGAAAAGAAAAGACCTCTCCCTTGGGAGAGGTCTTTTTCGTTGGCTGACCTAGGTGGGGTTGCCAGGACGCCGGGCCGGTTAAGGTAGCGGTGGCCCACGTACCGAAACGACCCCATGTATCGAACAAGACTCGGTATTATTGAGCGCCTTTCGGCCGCTGCCACAGCCCCAGATCTCTGTAGTTCGACAATTGCGCAACTAGGTGATGTACCCCAATTATAGGTGCATTACTGATTTGGTGTATTTGCGCTATAATTACCTATCTATTTACGCATCTATTTACGCAGGGTTGTTCCGTCGCCCCCCGACTGTTTAGTGTGAACAGTCTATCCTGGAAAAATCATTCAAAATGGTGATCCGCAAATCAGGAGTCTGAAATGCAGAGATTCCGATCAGTCGTAGCTTTTCCAGTTTTGGTGCTTGCAGTAGCACTGATTACAGCTTGCGATCCCTCTGCCACTCCGACTCGAGCTCCTTCATCCGAGGGGCTCGTCTTTGCTGTGGATCCGGGTGGTCGTTCGATTGAAGCTCTGGAAAGCGGATCATCATTGTCAATAGGCGCCCGAGGCCTGCGGCCCAATACAATGTACGAATTTCGACTTGGTAGCCGTCAACAGGTGGCCGTCTCTGTACGCGAAGCCATCAGTTTTTCTCGCATCGGCACAAATGACTCCGGTGAAGTTCTGCCCTTTGTCCTCTGGTATCAGTCCGGGGTAATTGGTTGTTCCCAGCGACTTAAGGCGGAGGAAAAGTTAGCACCCTACACCTATCGGAGTTTTGACGAAGCGGAAGAGGACTTGAAGGGCCAGGTGCTTCAGATATCGATTTTTGAGGTCGCCCGTGATGACGATGGCCGAATTGCCCCGATGGACCTGAAATTGAGCGAATTAATATCGCAGGTCAGTCTTCCTGTCATTGAGCGAACGAGCCCATTGTTGTATCCCTCCAACTCAGACGGCTGTCTTATCAATAGTCGCCTCTCACAGGATGAAGACCTATATGTCTCTGGGCGAAATTTCCAACCTAACGACGACCTTGAGATTTCGGTCGTGCCGAACCAGCGTTTGTGGCGCGTAGGCGACCCGATCAACGATATTACAGGGGTCGGAGGCGCCGGTGCACCGGTAAAGATTTCTACCGACGAGTCAGGCCGTTTTAGGGTCCGCGTTTGGGACCGGAAAATCCAAAGACGCGGGGTTTACGACATCGTCGCCAACCGGAGGTTGCAGACTGGAGGGCTGGAATTGATAGGGAATGAGGACATCGTCTCGTACCATCATGAGACCGGTTTCATACTCTTCTTACGATATCCCGTTGGTGGCCCGACCATGGATATCGCGGGCCGGCCACTTACAGGTTCTCCTTATTTCCAATTTGCTGATTCCTTCGCTGATGAGGGCGACACGGTTTGGGGCGCGGTGGACCCAACCTACGTGCCAGATACCCATCCCGGAGGCAAG
>CAYMZL010000003.1:3469-4771 GCA_964394825.1 uncultured Dehalococcoidia bacterium
GGCGCCATCGATCTGGTCGATCAGTCCGGAGGCATTGAGGTTATGCCGGTCAAGGCGGGCTGCATCAATGGCACTGATATCCCCATCTGGCATCCAGGGTTGACCCTGGGCGAATTTGACGTGGTGGTCGATTTTGGAATCATGCCGGCGGAGAACCGTACCGATTATGCCACCGACGGTGAATACAACCAGCCCCTGGACTTTCTGGATGGCGCCGACCAGGTGGGATTCGTCGTGGCTAAGGACCCGTACGAGCTGGGCAGCTTCCCCATTGGCCGAGCCGAATACAGCGAGGACGATTTCTTCTCGAATCTGGGGGCAGCCTTAGACGTGGACCTCAGGGCGGTGGTTAGGTATCCCGCTGTTGCCGCCGGAACTAACACCGCAGTTGCGGCTGGTCAGCACCCTCTATTCGTGATCGAGCATGGAAATCACCAGACCTGTGAGGTCATGAATGACGGAACAGCGTTTGATGTCCGGTATGCGGAGTTGATCACTGGTGTAATTACATCTGCGCAATTCAACAACCTGATGTACGGTCATTCAGACTGTCCGGACCGCACCAAGAACCACGAAGGCTACATGATGTTGTTGGACATTTTAGCCAGCCACGGCATCATTGCCGTATCGATTGATGCTTACGACTTGACCGGCTGGGAATATGTTATTCGTTGGGTCCCTCAGTGGATCGTTCCCCGGGGAGACCTGATTCTAAAACATCTTGAACTATGGGCTGAAATGGACAGTCCCGGCGCATTCCCGGGTTACCCAAGTTTCGTAATAGCAAGCCTATTCCAAGACCATGTAGATATGTCTAAGATCTCCGTTTCTGGCCACTCCCGGGGTGGAGAAGCCTCAGTGTCTGCGTACATGACAAACACTAACTTCACCATCGGGTCTGTCTCTTCCATCGCCCCCGTGGATGGCCTAAATTACACACTGCCCAATGTGCCCTACTTCGTGATACTTCCGGCGGCGGATGGAGATGTCAGCAACTTATCCGGAGTCCGCATCTATGACCGGGCGGGCGCCAATCTGATTCCAGTAGACGGAACGACGAAAAGCAGTATCAATGTATACGGCGCTAATCATAACTTTTTCAACACTGTTTGGGCTGATGATGGTGATGACTCGACCGCAAGCCGAGACGACTATATCTTAAAGGGCGACCAGCAAAGAATCGGGGAAGCGTATCTTGCGGCGTTCACCAGAGTCCACCTCAACAATGAGATCGTATACCAAGATATGTTGCGCGGAAGGCTCGTGTTTCCGTCGACCGCCGGATTCAAGATCTACCCGACC
>CAYMZL010000003.1:4781-7646 GCA_964394825.1 uncultured Dehalococcoidia bacterium
GAAACTGGAGAATGGCAGCGCCAACGATGCGGCCAGCACTGGATTAACGCTGACTACGCGGCTTAACCCATCGGTCCATTCGACCCGAGTGCTTCGGGTAACCTGGACCAGCGCTGGGGGCGTTCTGGAATACACCGTGCCAGCCGGACCCTGGGACACAACAACCTACGAAGTGCTCTCGTTCAGAGTGACGCAGACCAACTCGTCATTGAATCCTGTAAGCGGCGACCAAGATTTTATCGTTGAGCTGGTCGGTGGAGGTAAGACAAAGGCAACGTTCGCCAGCCTCTTCGACCAGATTCCCAAACCGTACGACCGCCCGTTCACATCGAACGATCACAATCTCATGACCACGGTGAGGATCCCTCTGCACTCCTTCATCTTGAACAAGGCGGGCGTAACGCTGGACGATATTGATACGGTCCGATTCCGATTCGCCAATCCGATCCAAGGAGAAGTCTATGTTGACGATATTGAGTTCTCCCGTTAGTCCCGGATTGCTGGCTAAGTTGCTCGCGTCCGCTATAATCCTGGGAGTCTTGGTGACTGGATGCGGGACTCGCCAGGAAATACAGAAGGCGCCGGAGGCGATAGACGTGCGGCAAGCTCCAGATTCTCCACTCCCGGCACTGGAGCCCGTTAGAGATATTCCCCCAACCGTGGACAGTTCCCAGCTCCGAAAACCTGTCGAGCTAAAGTCGGTCACAGTAGAAGTTTTGCGGCCGGACTCAGAATTTGCAAAGTTGCCAGGCCCGGATTTTTGGGAGTCCTCCAAATTCCCCTTCGTGATCCACGTCGACACAATCGAGCCAATCGACCCAACTCCCCGGACAAGCTCTCCGGTTATCGTTCTCAATGGTGTGCAAATGGCAGACACTTGGGTTGGTGTCGGACGGGCCAATCAACTTGTCGCATTTTTGGCAGATTCAGAGTTGTTGAAGGAAAGGAACTCCGTGGCCGTTGTCTGGCTTGGCAATGAGGAACAGACACGGACGCTGGAACCGCTCACGTTTTTGTTCAAGGATATTGTCCAGTAAACGCAACCGATAGCCGGTAGCCGTCGTTCATCTAGGTCCAGTTTACGATCTTCCAATGATCAAAAAAGACCTCTCCCAAATATGGAGAAGTCTTTTTGTTTAGCTATCCTAAGTTTGGGTCCCAAAACGCCGAACTGGCTCAGGAAGTGTCGGCGTCAATGTCTTCCTGGCAGCGAAGACACACGAAGGCGCTGACATCCTCTGGGAGGCTGTCGCTGGCCACGTTGCGCTTGCGGTTGCACACCGAACAGACCACGGTCTCCGTGGCGGGAGAGGGGGCCCGGACTATCACGGTATCGGTTCCCCGAAATCCAACGTAATCCGGATTACCTTCCCGCAAACGCTGGAAGCGCTCCCGGTCTTTACGGCCCAATTGGCCCTCCTGGCGATACTGGGGAGGTGGCTACTTGATCTCGACGGCGGCCCCGGCCTCTTCCAGCTTGGTCTTGATGTCGTTGGCTTCTTCTCTTGCGATGCCTTCCTTGCTGGCGGCGGGGGCCGATTCGACCAACTCTTTCGCCTCGCGCAATCCGAGGGAAGTGACCTCACGGACGGCCTTGATGACGTTAATCTTGTTGGGGCCGATGTCCTTGAGGTTGACTTCAAATTCCGACTGTTCCTCGGCTGCTGCCGCTCCGCCTCCGTCGGCTGAGGCTCCGCCGGCAGCGGGTGCGGCGGCAACGGCCACCGGGGCCGCGGCGCTGATGCCGAACTCGTCTTCCAGGGCCTTCACCATGTCGGCCAACTCGATTACGTTCATCTGTTTGATCGCTTCTAAGATCTCGTCCTTGGTCAAAATGTCTCCTCTCTTCCCATCAGAATGGATTAGGTCTATTGGTTATTTATGATTGACTTACCGGATCGATTTACCGGCGGGGTTATTCCGACTCGGCATCCCCATCGGCCTCGGCCTCTGCTTCAGGTTCCGGCTCCGGTTCTGCCTCGGCCTCGGCCTCCGGCTCCTCCTCGGGCGCTTCTTCGGCGGCGGGCGCCGGTTCTGATTCAGCCTCGGGCTCGGCCGCCTCTTCGGCTTCCGCTGCGGGCTCCGCATCGGCCGGAGACTCTTCCGCATCCACGGTAGCTTCGGGTTCAGCGGCGGCTTCAGGTTCGGGCGCGGCCTCCGGTTCCGGTCCCTCCGCTTCCATCTGGCGCACCCGGGCCTGCAACACGTTGTCCAGGCCCTGCAACGGTCCGTTCAGGATGCTCAACAGCCGGGCGATGGGCGCCTGCATCTGGCCCAGCAGCATGGCCAGCAGTTGAGCTTTGGGCGGCAACGAGGCCAGTCTGGTTACTTCGCCGGAGGACATTGGGGCCCCGTCGCCCATCACGGCCCCGATGATGACCAGAGCAGACCGGCTGGTCCGGATGTAATCGGCCACCACCCTGGCGGCGTCCACGGGGTCGTCATATCCCAGGGCAATGGCCGTTGGGCCCTGGACAATCTCTTTAATCTGGGGTTTTTGGGCCTCTTCGGCGGCCAGAGCGAGCAGGGTGTTCTTGACGATGGTGAAATCCACACCGCCGCCGCGCATGGCACGGCGCAACTCGGTCATCTCGTTCACCGAGATCCCCGAATAGCTGGTGGTCATCGCGATGGTGCTGCGCTCCAGCCGGTCCTTGATGTCCTGGACCCGGTCTCTCTTTTCCTGGGTGGGCAAATTATTCCTCCAAAAAGATACGGATTAAAAAGCTCTCGGGCATTAAAAAATCCCCGCACCAAAGACGCGGCGCAGGGAGTCGGTTACTCCGGAATACTGTCCGTCGCGCCTAGGTGGGCGGCTTGCGCCTTTAGCCCCATGAGGGGACCCGCGGTCTCTGGCGTTTTGCT
>CAYMZL010000003.1:7746-11673 GCA_964394825.1 uncultured Dehalococcoidia bacterium
GGGCGGCTTGCGCCTTTAGCCCCATGAGGGGACCCGCGGTCTCTGGCGTTTTGCTTGTTAGATTGTAAAACCGGGATTGTAAAGTTGGGTTGTAAAGCCGTGTTGCCGGGTTATTCCGGCGCTTCCAGGGCCTGCAGGGCCGGCAGGTCCAGCGGGACACTGGGGCCCATGGTCGAGGTGATATAGGCCGACCGGAAGAAAGACCCTTTGATGCCATCGGGCCGGTCTCTGATTATAGCACTGGCCAGGGCCGCCAGGTTGTCCACCAGCATGTCGGCGTCGAAACTTACCTTGCCCACCGACGAATGGATGATGGCGGTGCGGTCGGTCCGGTACTCGGTCCGTCCGCCCTTGGCTTCTTGGATCGCCCGGGGCAGGTCCTGCGGTTGGACCATGGTTCCGGAGCGCGGGTTGGGCATGAGGCCCTTGCGCCCCAGGATCCGGCCCAACTTACCGATCTTGGGCATCACCTGAGGAGTGGCCAGGCCGACTTCAAATTCGGTCCAGCCACCTTCAATCTTCTCGATCAGGTCATCTTCGCCGACGAAGTCCGCTCCGGCGGCGCGGGCCTCCTCCGCTCCCTCGGCTCCGGCGAAGACCACCACGCGGATGGTCTTGCCCAGACCGTGGGGCAGGCTGCAAACGCCCCGAATCATCTGGTCGGCGTGCCGGGGGTCCACGTTGGTCCTGATATGCAGTTCAACGGTCTCGTCGAACTTGGCGGTGGATACTTCCTTCAGGAGTTCCATGGCCTCTTTGGGCTCGTAGCTCTTCTCCAAGTCCACCTTTTCCGCGACGGAACTGTATCGCCGGCTGTGTTTGACCATGGTTGCTATTCTCCTACGTCGATGCCCATGCTGCGGGCGGTCCCGGCGATGATGGCCATCGCTTCGTCAACGGTGCCGGCATTCAGGTCGGCCATCTTCGACTCGGCAATCTCCCGGAGTTGCCGCCGGCTGACGCTGCCGACGCTGCCCTCGCGGGACTCGGAGGCTCCCTTCTCCACTCCCGCGGCCTTGCGCAACAGGTCCGAGGCCGGGGGAGTGCGGGTCACGAAAGTGAAGGAACGGTCCTCGTAGACGGTTAGGTGCACCGGCACGATGGACCCGGCCTGGTTGGCCGTCTTGGAGTTATATTCCTTGACGAAGCCCATGATGTTCACGCCGTGCTGGCCCAGCGCGGGGCCCACCGGAGGGGCTGGGGTCGCCTTTCCGGCCTCTAATTGCAGTTTGATGATGGCCCTAACTTTCTTCGCCAACGGGGGCTCCTTCAGATGCTCTCTTGATTGGTTTCGGCCTGGGCCTTAGCTCGTGGCTTGGATCAACTTAGATCCGCTCCACCTGGAGGAAGTCCAGTTCCACGGGCGTTTCGCGCCCGAAGAAGGATACCATAACCCTGACCTTGCCCTTGCCTTCGTCCACGTCATTGATGGAACCGATGAAGTCCACGAAGGGGCCTTCGGTGATGCGCACGGTCTCGCCGCGCTCCAGGCCGATATTCACGCGGGTGGGGTCCGAGTCCACCTGCTTGAGGATGTCCTCCATCTGCTTGTCTTCCAGGGGCACCGGCTTGGGCCGCTTGTCGTGCTCGTCTTCCGTGGACACGAACCCGGTGACGCCGGGGGTGTTCCGGACGGCGTACCAGCTTTCGTCGTCCATGGTCATCTGGACCAAGATATAGCCGGGGAACAGCTTCTTGCGTTCCGAGCGCCTCTGGCCGTCCTTGAAGACCACCTCTTCTTCAGTGGGGACCAATACCTCGTTGATGCGGTCCTGCATGTCCAGGCTCTGGATGCGCAGGCGGAGGTTCTTTTCCACCAGGTCTTCCTGTCCGGAGTAGGTGTGAACGATATACCAACGGGGTCCCTGGGTTTCTTCCGCTTCTGATGTTTCTCTTGAAGTCATGATGCAATGTCCGATGCTGGGTCAAGCAGCAAGCAGCGGCGCCAAGACGCGCGCCATTCTCTTGCTATGCGACGATCTACTGGGGCCGGGCGGGCCAATAAAATTCTTAGAAGATGAACCGGGTGAATACCTCGGAGAATATCCGGTCGAGTCCGCCGAGGAAGAATCCGGCCGCGATGGCCAATACTATGACCACGACCGTCAACCGCGATGTCTCCTCCCGGCTGGGCCAGACCGATTTGCGCAATTCCGAGTAGGTCTCCTGAAGGAAAGCCACGGGGCTGACACGCCCGCCGCCGGCGGGGGAGACGATGCGCTGACTGCGGGTTGATGCCCTAGCCATCGGGGGTTACCTCACTTCGCGGTGGGTCTTGTGGGTACGGCACCTGGAGCAATACTTCCGCAACTCGATCCGGTTGGGGTCGTTGCGCCGGTTCTTCATCGTGGTGTAATTGCGCTCCCGGCAGTCGCCGCATTGCAGGGTGATGATTTGCCGGACGTCGGCGGTTTTTCTGGCCATGGCTTATGACACCACCTTAGTGATTACGCCCGAGCCCACGGTCCGTCCGCCTTCGCGGATGGCGAAGCGCATCTGCTCTTCCAGGGGCACCGGGCTCATCAGTTCGATCTCCATCTTAACGTTGTCCCCAGGCATGACCATCTCAACACCCTCGGGCAAGGTGCACTCGCCCGTGATGTCGCTGGTCCGGATGTAGAACTGGGGCTTGTAGCCGGAGAAGAACGGGGTGTGCCGTCCGCCCTCGTCGCGGCTCAGGATGTAAACTTCGGCTTCCGCCTTGGTGTAAGGATTCATGGTTCCCGGAGCAACCAGCACCTGGCCGCGTTCCACCTCTTCCCGGTCCACACCGCGGAGGAGAATGCCCACGGCGTCTCCCGCTTGAGTGGTGTCCAGAGTCTTGTGGAACATCTCCAGGCCGGTGGCCACGGTCTCGCGAACGTCGCCCCAGCGAATGACTTCAACGGGGGAGCCCACTTTCAGGGTGCCGCGCTCGACCCGGCCGGTAACGACGGTGCCGCGGCCCTTGATGCCGAACACGTCTTCGATGGGCATCAGGAATGGCCGGTCGATTATCCGCTCGGGAATAGGAATGTACTCGTCCATGGTCTTGACCAGTTCGAGTACTTGCGCCTCGGCCTCGGGGTCGCCCTCCAGTGCCTTCAGGCCGCTGACGCGGACGATGGGCGTGTCGTCTCCCGGGAAGTCGTAGCGGTTCAGGAGGTCTCGCACCTCAAGCTCCACCAACTCGAGAAGCTCCTCGTCGTCCATCATGTCGACTTTGTTCAGCGCCACGACGATGCGGGGCACCTCGACCTGACGGGCCAGGAGGATGTGCTCACGGGTCTGGGGCATGGGGCCGTCGGGGGCGCTGACCACCAGGACCGCGCCGTCCATCTGGGCCGCGCCGGTGATCATGTTCTTGATGTAGTCGGCGTGACCGGGGCAGTCCACGTGGGCATAATGTCTGGTTTCCGACTCATATTCCACGTGGGCAATGGCGATGGTTACACCACGGGCCTTCTCTTCAGGGGCATTGTCGATACTGTCCATGTCCTTGTAACTGGCCAGGCCTTTTTGCGACAGTACCTTGGTGATGGCTGAGGTCAACGTAGTTTTCCCGTGGTCCACGTGGCCAATGGTGCCGACATTTACGTGCTCCTTCGACCGGTCGAATTGCTGTTTAGCCATCTTTTAGGTGTCCTCCCTACTACTCTTACTCGGGCCCTCTTATCCGGGCCGATTCTTACTGGAGCCCAGAGGCGGGATTGAACCGCCGACCCCGTTCTTACCAAGAACGTGCTCTACCGCTGAGCTATCTGGGCTGATGGATTAACGACTGCCTGTTTCCTTAAATATTCCTATATCTGTTAGCCGGTTGGCCGGGCCGCCGGCCCGGAGGTGTTTCCTGGAGATGATAATGGTGGTGGAGGGGGCAGGATTCGAACCTGCGAAGCCCTTCCGGACGCCAGATTTACAGTCTGGTGGCTTTAACCACTCACCCAC
>CAYMZL010000003.1:11773-22739 GCA_964394825.1 uncultured Dehalococcoidia bacterium
CGAAGCCCTTCCGGACGCCAGATTTACAGTCTGGTGGCTTTAACCACTCACCCACCCCTCCAGGCATGGGAATTTTCGCATATTTAACGGTCTCGGCGCAATCGGGGCGGCCGAGAAGTCGGCCCCGGTCTTGCCAGACCTAGCGCCGCCGGGAACCGTGCCGGCGGGACGGGTTTTTCAAAAAAGCCCCAGAGGGGATTCGAACCCCTAACCTGTCAATTACAAATCGACTGCGCTTCCATTGCGCCACAGGGGCATCGAGGTCCCTGGTTCCAGGCTCGGCAAAGATTTGCCTCACACTAAAAAATAGCCCCGCATTCGTGGGGCCATTTCGTTACCAGGAATCCTCTAGAATTATATAAATTCGCTTGGGGAAAGTCAATTGGATTCACGCCAGGATTTACGGATTCCGGCGGTCTCTTTCCCAGGCCCGTCACCTTGACGGCGTGAGTGCCTTAATCTACACTTCCGGGCACGCGCCCGCAGCCTGTTCGATCCCGCTGCGCTCTCCTGGCCACGGGCATTAAAATGCTCCAAATCAAGGGCCATACGGTCGGCGCCGGCAATGCGAACCAGATGGACCTGAAAGAATACATCAGGGACGTGCCCGATTTCCCGGAACCGGGGATCCTCTTCAAGGACATAACCCCGCTGTTGGGCGACGTCAAAGCCTTCGATTACACCATCTCCCAATTGGTGGAGCGTTACAAGGACGCTGATTTCGATGTGATCGTGCCCATTGAGTCGCGGGGCTTTCTGTTCGGCGCGCCTTTGGCCCGTGAACTGGGCAAGTCCATCGTGCCGGTCCGGAAGCCGGGCAAACTGCCCGCCGCCACCCATTCCACGGAATACAAACTGGAATACGGCAGCAACACCATGGAGATTCACGTGGACGGCGTGAAGAAGGGCCAGAAGGTCCTGATCATGGACGACCTGCTGGCCACGGGCGGGACCCTGGCCGCCTCCGCCCGGCTGGTGGAGATGGCCGGCGGCGTGGTCTTCGAGATAGGCGTGATCATCGAGTTGACCTTCCTGGACGGCCGAAAGAACCTGGCCGGTTACGATCTGTACTCGATGATTCAATACTAACCGGCCCGACCAACGTTTTAGTCCCTTCCTCCGCGCCGGGGGAAGGTAAGGATGGGGGCGCGGTCCCTGGCGTCGAGCATCGATCTAAGGAGTGATTCATGGCCAACCAGATCAAGGTGGGCAACGTAGAGATCACGTTCGTCTTGGATATGCTCCCGCCGCCCCGGGACCCTACCATGATGTTTCCCACCACCGACGCCCACGACTGGGAGCCGTACCACGATGCCCTGGAAGACTGCCAGTTGCAGCTCTACTACGGCCACTTCTACCTGCGCAGCCAAGGGCAGACCATCATGGTGGACACCGGCATGGGCCCCGGTCCCCATCCAAGCCGTGACAACCGCACCGGGGACATGCTGAACCAACTCAAGATTTCCGGAGTGAACCCGGAAGACGTGGACCTGGTGCTCATGACCCATCTGCATATCGACCACGTGGGCTGGAACCTGGACTACACCAGCGGCGAGCCCAAGCCCTACTTCCCCAACGCCCGGTACCTGGCGCCCCGGTTGGACTGGGAGCATTTCAACAAGCCGGAATTTCTGGCCAATGCCCCCTGGGTCGCCCATAGCGTGATACCTTTGGAGGGCATGGGGCTGCTGGACCTTTTGGAGGACGGCCAGGCCATCAATGACGAGGTAACAGCCATCTCCACTCCGGGCCACACCCCAGGGCACATGGTCTTCAACATCACCTCCCAGGGCGAGAAGGCCATGGTGGTGGGCGACCTGTTGCATACCAAGGTGCAGGTTGAACGGCCCGAATGGACCGCCGGCGTCGACACCGACAAAGCAGCCAGCCGGCGCAACCGCAAGATGATACTGGACCGGGCCGAATCGGAAGATATCGTCATCGCCGCCGGCCACTTCCATCCCGACGACCACATCGGCAAGGTGGTCCGGATGGAGGGCAAACGGTACTGGCAGGTCATCAAGTAGGCGGCTCGCCGCGCCCCTTTCAGGAGATAACCGTGAGCCCGGAAGATAGCATTCAAGACAACCCGGAAGAAACCGCCAAAGACCTGGACCAAGCCGCCATCGAATTCCGGCAGCGCTACTACGGTCCCGATAACAACCCGGTCCCGCCGGCGGCCATGGCCGAGCTGGCGCCTGAGGTCATGCGCCTGGTGGACTCGGTCATCTACGGCGAGATATACAACCGCCCCGCCGTGGACCTGAAGACCCGCAGCCTCTGCACCATCGCGGCGCTGGTGGTCTTGGGCCACAGCCCGCAGATGATCAAGCGGCATATCTCCGGCGCGTTGCACATCGGCGTCACACGAGAAGAGATTTCAGAGATAATCGCCCAGATGGTCTTCTACGGCGGTATGCCGGCGGCGGTGAACGCCTTCCGGATGGCCAAAGAGGCCTTTGATGAATCGCCCGATGGTCTTGCTCCCGACAGCCCTTCACCAGAAGCCCAGTCAACGGTGCGATATAAAGAGGACAATGAGGACTCAGCCTACGGCACGGCCCCTGCGCCGGAGCCTCCGGAGCCGGCGGCGGCCGAGGACCCGGACGGTTCGGAGCCCCGTCTCAGGATGCCGGAGCAACCGCCGTTGACGGCGGAGCGGCCCAGGGGGACTCGATTCGATAGACGCCCATCCGATCTGAGTAGGAGAGAACGCGATGAAAATAGGTTTCATCGGGACCGGCAACATGGGGAATCCCATGGCGGTCAATCTGATCAAAGCCGGCCATCAGCTAACCGTTCACGACCTCCGGCGCGAGGCCGCAACCAACCTGCTGGAGATGGGCGCAAACTGGGCGGACAGCCCAAAGGAGGCCGTGCCGGGCAACGAAGCGGTGTTCACCTCCCTTCCCGTGCCCCGGGACGTGGAGGCGGTGGTCCTGGGCGAAAACGGAACCCTGGAAAGCGCAAGTAGCGGCTCGGTCTTCTTCGATCTCTCCACCAACTCTCCCACCATGGTGCGCAGGCTCCACGAGACCTGCGCGGCCAAGGGCGTGATCCTGCTGGACTCCCCGGTGAGCGGCGGGGTCTACGGAGCCGCGGCTGGAACTCTGGCGGTCATGGTCGGCGGGGACAAAGCGACCTTCGACCGCTTCAAGCCAACACTGGAGGCCATCGGCTCCCACGTGGTCTACTGCGGAGACATCGGCAACGGGTCGGTCTGCAAGATTTGCAACAACCTGATGAGCATGGGCACCGGCGTCCTGCTTGCCGAGGCCCTCACATTGGGCGTCAAGGCGGGCGTGGACCTGGAGATATTGGCCGACGTTATCAACAACAGTTCCGGCGGCTCCAAGCGCCTGCTGGAGAAATTCCCCCGCTACCTTTTCAAGGGGAACTTCGAGCCCGGTTTCGCCACCGCCCTGGCGGCCAAGGACGTCCGTCTGGCAACCGACCTGGGCCGGGAGTACGGGATACCCATGGAACTCTCCAACATGGTGGACCAGCGCCACGTCGAGGCGATGTTCCGTGGCTGGGGACCCGAGGACTCGGACGCCGTGGCCAAGCTTCAAGAGGAAAAAACCGGAGTGCAACTCCGGCTGCACGATTAAAGGCGGCGGGGCCGCCCCATCTTGGCCCCCGTTTAATCCGATAGGACATTGATTTGGAGGCATGAAATGACGACCAACGAGATGGAACGGTCCAAGATAGTGGAGTCCAGCGACACCATAGAGGCCATCGAAGAATGCTACCGGATGGGCTGGAGCGACGGCCTGCCCGTGGTCCCGCCGGTGGACTACAAGGTTAGGGAGATGCTGGAGATGGCCGGGCTCACCGGCGAAGAGGAACTGCTTTCCTTGGAGATGCGCAACCGGGTGTTGACCTCCGAGAACGCGGCGGCCAACGCCGTGATGGCGGGCTGCCTTCCCGAGTACTTTCCCGTCTTGACCACCACCCTGAAGGCCATGGAAGAAGAGAAGAACTTCGTCCACATGGCCTCGGCCTCAACCAGTTCTCCGGCCATCTTGATGGTGCTGAACGGACCGATCCGGGACCAGATAAGCGCCAACTACAAGGACGGCTTCCTGGGGCCGGGCAACCGGGCCAATGCCTGTTTGGGCCGGGCCATCCGGCTCTGTTTCATGAACGGCTTCGACGCCCGGCCCGGCATACTGGACCGGGGCACCCTGGGCAACCCCAGCAAGTACACTCTGTGCTTCGCCGAGAACGAGGAGGACTCCCCCTGGGAGCCGCTGCACGTCGCCCGTGGGTTCAATAAAGAGGACAGCACCGTGACCGTGGCGGTGGCCTACAACCCCATCACGGTGAACAACTCCTACGGCCACACCGGCGAGTCGATACTGGCGTCCATCGCCGACACCCTAAAGTCGGCATCCATGGCCTTCCGCTACCCCTCCCAGTGGGTGCTGGTCATCGGTCCGGAGCACGCCATCACCCTGAACGACGATGGCTGGACCAGGAAGGGCATCCAGGAATACATGATTGAGAACGCGGCGCGGCCCCAGAGCGAACTCATCCGCTTGGGCATCGCCCAGGGCCCGGAGCGCGAAGGCGACGATAAGATCATCCGCCGCTGCGCCCTGGACACCGAGGACATCCTGGTGCTCATGGGCGGCGGCACCGGCGGACGGAACAGCGCCATCATCGACACCACCCGGTTCCAGATCAGGACCCGCAAGATAGAGGGCGCAACGGGATAGCCGCAGCTGGCATCCCCTCTTAGGTCTGGTATTAACCCAGGTCTCCAAAGCCTTGCAAAATGCAGGCTCCGGTGTATGATTGTGGGAACGCAATCTGCTGGCTATTCAGACCACCTGGAACAAAGGCTAAAGACAGTCTGGGAGGAATCATGGCTGAGACCGTTACCGTTAGAAACATGAGACTGGTCAACCCCACCGGCACGTCGCTATCCTCCGGTGAATTCCACTTGAACGAGCGCCCCGACACCCTTTCAGGGAAGACCCTGGGCCTGCTGGAGAACTCCAAGGCCAACTCGGATAAGGTCCTCCACGAACTGGGCCAGATGTTGAAAGAGAAGTACGACCTGAAGGACATCGTCTACTTCGGCAAGCACTCCGCCTCCCTGCCCACCAAGCCGGACGTGGTCCAGGACATGCTGAACAAGGTGGACATACTCATCACCGGGGTCGGTGATTGAGGCTCCTGCAGTTCGTGCAGTGTGCACGACGGGATCGAGATGGAGCGCCTGGGCCTGCCCACCGCGTCCATCATCACCCACGTATTCAACAACACCGCCAAGGCCATGACCCGCATGATGGGCGTGCCTGATTTCGAGTACATCGTCGCCGAGCACCCCCTCTCTAGTCTGACCGACGAGCAATGCCGGGAACGGGCCGAGACCCTCTTGCCCGAGGTGGAGCGTATCCTTGTCGGGAGCGCCGCCGCCAAGACCGACTAAGCGGTTTCAACAAACGATCCGAGCGAACAAAAGAGGCGTCCCGATGGATAGGGGACGCCTCTTTTGATTTATCTTACAGGCTTTTCAATCTGACGGGAGATACGACGATTGGGGAGATTGCCTTAGCTAGCCTAGACTCAGATCAGATGGATCAGTTGTCCGATTCCTTAATCGCCATCACACTCCCGATCGCCGCCCCAACTACAAAACCTATAGCGATCCAGAGGCCAACGTTGTCTGTCAACGCCCCGACAACCGTTCCGATAATGATGCCCATGGCCGTTGCGAAGCTGATAGATTTTTTCTTACCTTGAATCATCGGCTGATTTTACCATCTAACTGGACGGCCAGTAATAACAGGATTCGCCTCGGTCTCAATCGCCAATCCAGAGCCGGAATTCTGGTTGAATCACCCCTGGCCCTGTGTTACCATCCCGCTTGGATTGTTACTGATTTCACGAACGGATTATTCCCCGAAATTCCCCCGGCAAGGTCCGGTCCCAAGCCCGATCGATCAGGAGCCCAGACCATGAGTGGGCTAGAACAGCGGATCCACGACTCAGTCCACGCTCAGACCCAGGCGACCGTCACCGTACTGTCGTCCCTGCTCGCCGTCGAAGACGAGTTGGGTTACATACCCAAAGAAGCGGTGGATTTCGTGGCCGGTTTCTCCAACGCCACCATCAACGACGTTTGGGCCGTGGCCTCCTTCTATCCAAACTTCCGGTTTGAGCCGCCCGCCGAGCACTCGGTCGAGGTCTGCTGGGGCGCATCCTGCCATCTGGTCGGGGCCATGGGTGTGTTCAAAGCCGTCCTTGAGGCCGCCGGACTCGAGGCTGCGGGGGACACTCCGGACATGCGCCTCACCGTGAGATTCAACACCTGTCTCGGGGCTTGCTCCCAGGCGCCGGTGATTTCTCTGGACCATCACCTGGCCGGAAGGGTCACCCCCGAGTCGGCAGCCAAGAAGGTAGC
This sequence comes from uncultured Dehalococcoidia bacterium, assembly GCA_964394825.1. Classification (GTDB taxonomy): domain Bacteria; phylum Chloroflexota; class Dehalococcoidia; order Lucifugimonadales; family UBA3495; genus UBA9611. Next base: position 18,189 of record CAYMZL010000003.1, read on the forward strand.
CAGTCTTCTTGAGCAGGACGGGCATGGCGCTTAGTTTCTCGGAACTGGGGGAGGAAGCCGGCCGGCGCTGGCGGGAACTCACCGTCGGCGAGCGTCCTTGGATACGGATCGGGACCGCCCTCTGTGGCCAGGCCGCCGGGGCAGACGCCGTGGTGGCGGCGGTGGAATCGGCCCTGGATAGTCAGGGCGTCGCCGCTGTGGTGAGCCGCGTGGGCTGCCTGGGCCTCTGTTTCGCCGAGCCGCTCCTGGACGTGCAGCTACCGGGCGGGCACCGCGTCTTCTACGGCAACGTCGACCCGGAAGACGTGGCCGAGATTGTTTCCTCCCACGTTTCGGGAGGCGATCCGGTGGCCGCCATGGCCCTGGGATATCTGGCCCAACAAGGGAGCGACGCCCCGCCGCCCGAGGGCATCCCCGACCTGGACCAGCACCCCATGCGGGTCTGGGAGAACCGCATCGCCCTCCGGAACGCCGGCAACATCGACCCGCAGGACATCTACCAGTACGTGGCCAACGGCGGTTACCAGGCCCTCCACAAGGCCCTCACCGGCCTGACCCGCGAAGAGACTCTCGAAGAGGTAAAAGCGTCGGGACTCAGGGGCCGGGGCGGGGCGGCCTTCCCCACCGCCGTCAAGTGGAGCTTCTTGGCCGGAAATCCGGCAACCGAGAAGTACGTCCTCTGCAATTGCGAAGAGGGCGACCCGGGGGCTTTCAACGACAAGAATATCCTGGAAAGCGATCCCGGCACCCTGGTTGAAGGGATGATCATCGCGGGTTATGCCACCGGGGCCGGCAAGGGCTACATCTTCATCCGCCACGGCCATGACGGCCCCATCGAGCGCTGCCGCGCCGCGGTGCGCCAGGCCGAAGAATTGGGCCTACTGGGCGAGAACATCATGGGTTCGGATTTCAGCTACGAATTGGAGATCGCTCTGACCGGCGATTCCTACGTGGCCGGTGAAGAATCGGCGCTGATGGAAGCCATCGAGGGCAAGCGGGCCATGCCCAGGTTCCGGCCGCCCTTCCCGGCCCAGGTGGGCCTCTTCGGCAAGCCCACCAACATCAACAACGTCAAAACCCTGGCCTACGTCCCGGAGATCGTCTCCAAGGGCGGAGAGTGGTTCGCCGCCATCGGCCACGACACGAGCACCGGCACCGCCATCCTCTGCCTGTCGGGTTCCCTGAAGTACACCGGGATGTTGGAGGTGCCCCTGGGCATCAACCTGAAGGACGTGATCTATGAGGCCGCCGGCGGTGTGCCGGGCGGTAAAGCATTGAAGCTCCTCCAGACCGGAGGGCCGTTGGGCGGCGTGCTTGGCGCGGACAACATAGACTTGGTGTTGGACTTCGAGGTGTTGCGGGACGCCGGGGCCATCATGGGCGCGGGAGGCATCATCGCCGCCGACGAGAGCGCCTGCGTCGTGGACCTCACCCGGTCGTTGATCGCCTTCTGCCAGTACGAGTCCTGCGGCAAGTGTTTCCCCTGCCGCATGGGCATGAGCCACCTCCTGGAGGTCTTGGAGCGCATCTGTCGCCTGGAAGGCACGGCGGAAGACCTGACCTTGATGCGGAGCATCGGCGAAAACATGCAGGCGGGCTCCCTCTGCGGCCACGGCCAACTGGGCTTCAACCCCGTGTCCTCGGCCCTGCGTTACTTCGGGCCCGAATTCGATGCCCACATCCTGGACCGGGAGTGCCCCACCGGGGTCTGCTTGACGCCCCGGTTCTCACCGGCGGCCTCGCGCCGCTAACCGAATCTGACCGACGCGATATAAGGGCTGCTAAATGGCCGACGAAATCACCATCAGCTTTGATGGCCAAGAGGTTAAGACCCAACCGGGCAAGATGGTCCTGGAAGCGGCCATCGAGGCCGGGGTCTACGTCCCATACCTTTGTTATCACCCCGGGATGAAGCCCTTCGCGGCCTGCCGGATGTGCGTGGTCAGCGTGGAGGGCCAACGCGGCTTCCCCACCGCCTGCACCATGCCGGTGGCCGACGGCATGAAGATTCAGACTGAATCGACCGAGGTCAACGACCTGCGCCGCTCGGTCATGGAGATGCTGATCGCCGAGCATCCCAGCGGCTGCCTCACCTGTCACCGGGTCGATATCTGCGGCCCCTCCGACGTGTGCCTGCGTCATGTCTCGGTCAACGACCGCTGTGTCACCTGCCCCAAGAACGAGCGGTGCGAGCTTAAGGACACGGTCCGTTATCTGGGGATGAACCTGGAATCTCCGCTGAATTACAAGTACCGGAACATTCCCCTGGAATTGGCCGATCCCTTCTACGACCGCGACTACAACCTGTGCATCGTCTGCGGACGCTGCGTCAACGCCTGCGAGCAGCTGCGTGGCGACGACGCCATCGCGTTCACCGAGCGCAGTGGTCAGGCGCTGGTGGGCACTTCGTTCGGCACCTCTCTCCTCGAGTCGGGTTGCGAGTTCTGCGGCGCCTGCATCGACGTCTGCCCCGTGGGCGCGTTGGTCGAACGGGACCACAAGTGGGACAAACCCCGCAAGGTGGAGCGCACCATCTGCCCCCTCTGCCCCGTGGGCTGCCAGTTGAACGTGGAGTATGACGGCGATGGGACCTTGATCCGGGCCGTGCCCGAGATCAACTCCCCGGCCAACCACGGCCAGGCCTGCTTCAAGGGCAAGTTCGGGCTCCAATTCGTGAACGACGCCAGCAGACTGCAGACGCCCTTGGTCCGCCGCGACGGCCAACTGGTGGAAACCACCTGGGACGAGGCGTTGGACGTGGTGGCCGCGCGCCTTGCCGAATATTCCGGGGAGGCGTTCGCCTTTCTGACCTCGCCCAATAGCACCAACGAAGAGCACTACCTGGCCCAGAAGTTCGCCCGCACGGCGATGAAGTCCAACAACATCGACCAGACCTCCAACGTCCAGCCTGAGTTGACCCTGGGCCTGGAGCAGTCACTGGGCTACGCCGGGGCCACCAACCCCATCTGGGATTTGGAGGAATCAGGCTGCATCCTAGTTTTCAGCAGCAACGTCACCGAGGAACACAACGTGGTGGCCGTGCCCATCAAACGGGCGGCGCGGAAAGACGCCAAACTGGTGGTCATCGACTCCAGGGAAGTGGAATTGACGCGCTACGCCCATGTCTGGCTCCGCCCGGCGCCCGGCACCGAGCAACTGTTGCTGGGCGGGCTGTTGAAGTCGGTCATCGATCAGGGGTTCCAGGATGACGATTGGCTGGCCGAGAACTGCGAGAGTCCAGCCACCCTTCAATACGCCCTGAGCGCCCTCGACCTGGAAGAGGTTTCGAAAGTAACCCAGGTCGCTGCCGCGGACATCGCCGAAGCGGCGCGCCTGTACGGCGGGGCGGAAACGAGTGCTCTGGTCTACGCCCTGGACAATATCCAGCCGCGGTTGGCGCGGGACTGCGTTCTGTCTCTGGTGAACCTGGCCTTGGTGACTGGCAACCTGGGCAAGCCCGGCGCGGGGATCTACCCCATGCGCCCCGGCGCCAATGAGCAGGGTGCCTGGGACGTGGGCTGCGTGCCCGACCGGCTGCCGGGATACCGGCGGGTCTCAAACCCGGAGGACCGGCAGGCACTCGAGGCATTCTGGGGCTCGTCCATACCCGATACCCCCGGTTTGAACCTGGCCCAGATAATCGAGGGCGCCAGGGACGGCCGGGTCAAATCGGCATTCATCATCGGAGACAGTCCCAATTTCAGCAACGGCAAGCTGGGCGACGGCCTGGCCGCCCTGGACAACCTGGAATTCCTGGTGGTCTGCGATTCCTTCTTGAGCGCCACCGCCCAGAGGGCCGATGTAGTCTTGCCCAGGTCAACCTTCGCCGAGAAAGACGGCACCTTCACCAATCTGGAACGGCGCATCCAGCGGCTGAAGCCGGGCAGGAGCCTGCCCGCGGGAGGCGCGCGCCCGGAATGGCAGGTGATTCGGGATGTGGCCCACAAGATGGGGGCGCCGGGCTTTCTACTAACGTCGCCCTCTGAGACAATGGATGAGATAGCCCGCGTGGCGCCGGTCTACGCCGGGGTCTCCTACCGGGGCCTGGCAAACCAAGGAGGCCTGGTGTTTAAGACAGACCTGAAAAGCCCGCAACCGACCCAGGTGTTGTACGCCAGCCGGGAGGACCGGGGAATACAGTGGCCGGTCCAGAGCGGTGGCAAGGGAACGCCCATCCTGTACGAAGGCGGCTTCAACGTCCGGAGAGCGGAACCGATCACGCCGGCCTTTGCGGCGGTCGAGAACGGGGATGACCCCGATTTCCCGCTCTGGTTCGTGCCCGGACGGGTCCTGCTCCAGCAGGAACGGGAGATAACCATCGTCAAAACCGGACGCCGCAACACCATTCAGAGGGATGAATTAGTGGAATTGAACCCCGCCGACGCCGCCTCATTGTCCGTCGAGGAAGGCGCCGAGGTTATGGTGGAGACGGCGGCCGGCAGGCTGGCCGGGGTGGCCCACATCGACGAAGCCATTCCCGTCGGCGTCGTCGCATCAACATTCCTCTTTGGGCAGTTGGCGATCGACCTGCAATGCTCCGAGGAGAAGGAG
>CAYMZL010000004.1:0-6933 GCA_964394825.1 uncultured Dehalococcoidia bacterium
CCTCGTCCCAGGCCTCGGGCGTCAGGACCTGCCCGAATTCCGCCCGGATCTTGAACAGCGCCGTCCCAGCGGCCAGAAGCTCGTCCAACTCAGCCCGGTGGCTATCCCATTCCGGGGCCTTGAGGTTTACGCCGGCTAGATCAGGGGCGTCGAGGGCCCGGCGGGCCGCCAGGATGAGCGCTTCCCGTTGGGCCTGGCCCCTTGGTCCGGGCAACCCCATGGCCCTGGCAAGTTCGCCGGCAGCGTCCTCCAGATCCTTGAGTGTCTGCCGGTTGGAACCACGTTGGCGGTCCGGTTTTCCGCCCGGATCTCCATCTCGCTGCCCGGACTCCGGGACTGCGTCGTGACTGTCGTCTGTGGACATAACCCCACGTTAGCACACCCCCGTTTGGCGGGCCAGTTGTTTGGTTCACCGGCTGCGAGCGGCCGGCCGGCCCGTCAGAGAATCCGGCGTCAATCACCATGTTATACTCGGAAAATTACGGGTGAATTACGGGGCGCCAGGCATGTCAGCCGGCGCCCACCACAGTCAGGAGAAAGATGGACGCCTTCGATTTGCCCCAGATCGAGGATGCCCACCGCCAGAACGGGGAACTATATCACGAGTTTTTCCGGGCCGGCCGCCTCAGTATCGGCCTGTACGTCCTGGAGGCCGGGGCCACCGACCCCCAGACCCCGCATACCGAGGACGAGGTCTATTACATAGTGTCGGGGTCCGCGATGATCCAGGTTGCCGGAGAGGACCGCCCGGTGAGCGCTGGGTCCGTGGTCTACGTGGACGAGCAGGTGGACCACCGGTTCCACTCGATCACCGAGGATCTCAGGGTCATCGTCGTATTCGCGCCGCCGCGCCGGTCGCGGGCCGGCCAGCGTTAGGATTGGATGCAGTGTCAGAATTGGAGATAATGGGAATGATCGGCGTCAACCGGGAGCGTGACTCCTCCCGGGGCGTGACGGTCAGCCTCTTCGGAGGCGGCATCAACCCCGCCGACGAGATTCCCGCCGGGATCGACCCGGAATACATCGCCGAGTTCTCCCAGGCCCACGAGGCCAGCGGCTTCGACAAGGTGCTGATCGGGTACTCCTCGGCCACCGCGGAGGGTTTCGCTGTGGCGGGATACGCCGCGTCCCACACCAAGACTCTTGGATATCTCATCGCCCACCGGCCGGGGTTCGCGGTACCCACCCTGCTGGCCCGCCAGGCCGCCACCTTGGACCAGCTCACCGGAGGCCGCATCGCCCTCCACATCATCAGCGGCGGCAGCGACATCGAGCAGCGCCGCGACGGCGACTGGGTGGACCACGACGCCCGCTACCGGCGCACCGACGAGTTCATGGAGGTCATGAAGCGGGTCTGGACCGAGACCACGCCCTTCGACTACGACGGAGAGTTCTACCGGTTCGAGCAGAACCTCAGCGAGGTCCGGACCTTCCAGCAGCCCCATGTGCCCCTGTACTTCGGCGGGGCATCGGACGTGGCCAAGGAGGTCGGGGCGAAACGGGCGGATGTCTACGCTCTCTGGGGTGAACCGCTGGAGTCCATAAGAGAGCAGATCGCCGATATCCGGGAGCGGGCCGCCAGGTACAACCGCAGCATACGCTTCAGTGTTTCCGTCAGACCGATCCTGGGAGACACCGAAGGCGAAGCCTGGGAACGGGCCCGGGGCATCCTGGAAAGGGTAAAAGCGTCGGTGGGAAACACCATCGGCCCAGGGAAACCGGCCAGGCTGCAATCGGAGGGCTCCCGGCGATTGTTGGACTTCGCCGCCAAGGGTGAGGTCCACGACCAACGCCTGTGGATGTCCATCGCCACCACCACCGGGGCCGCCGGCAGCACCACCGCCCTGGTGGGCACCGCCGAACAGGTGGCCGAGTCTCTGTTGGCCTACCACGAGGCCGGGGCCTCCGCCTTCATCATCCGGGGCTTTGACCCACTCCAAGACACCATCGATTGGGGCAAGGAGTTGATTCCCATGGTCCGCGATGGCGCCGCGGCGCTCTCTAATTAACCGGCAATCCCTCCAATTCCAGCAACCCCTCCAGCAGCCCAAAGAAACGCGCCGCGTCCACTTCTTTGGGCAGGGTGGTCTCCCCCGGACCGCCGGTTTCGGACGTCTCTCCCCAGGACTCGTTCTCTTCGAGGCCCACGTCCAAGTCCACCTTGACGAACGTGGCGATGGCCGGCTCCAAGGCTATGGCCAAGGCCAAGGGGTCGCAGAATTCGAACCTCTGCCTGCTGGGCTCCCGGCGGAACCAGCCCTGCAGCAGGTCTAGGGTCAGGCGGCCCAAGGGGTGGGCGGACCGCAGCCCCAACGCCTGTTCCCGGCTGATCCCCACCTGCCGGCAGGCCGCCAGGTCGACCAAGGTCACCGGCAGACGGCTGGAGAGTACGATCTCGGCGGCTGCCGGGTCGTTGTAAAAATTGAATTCCGCCTTGGGCGTGATGTTGCCAGGCGTGTTCACCGCGCCGCCCATGACCACGATGTTTTTGGCCTGCTCCAAGGCGATCGGCCGCTCCCAGAGCAGGCGGGACACGTTGGTCAGCGGCCCCAGCGCAATCAGCACAACCTCACCGGGTTCGCGGGTTAGCTGGTCGTACAGGAATTGGACCGCCCCCTCCGCAACGGGACCCGCGGTGGGCTCGGGCAGGCGGCGGGACAGGCCTCCCGGTCCGTGAAACTGGGGGGCATGGGTGTACCGGCCCCGCAGGGGCTGGGAGGCTCCCCTGGCCACCGGGATGTCGCTCCGGCCCGTCGCTTGGAGCAGCGCCAAGGCGTTGCGGGTGGACCGCGCCAATGGAACGTTTCCGCCCACGGTGGTCAGACCCACGATTTCGACGTCCGGTGCGGCAAGGGCCATCAGGATGGCAATGGCGTCGTCCACGCCGGGATCGGTGTCGATGAGTAGTCTAAGGGGCTGGAGCATTGGTCTCTCGGCCAGGCGAAGACGGCGCGTCTAGAATGGCACAGGGTCTCGGTAGAGATATGCCGAGTTGGCAAAGGCGGTTAGGGACTCCAAAGCTGTGTGCCAGAACCGGTATCCGGTGGCCTTGTGCAGCTTGCCGGTGCTCATCAAGATGGGCCAGCGCACCAGGTCTAGACCCCTCGAGGTGGAGTCTCGCTGCAGGTGCAGCTTCCAAGACAGTTGGGCCAGCGGGTAGGCCAGGAAAGGCGGGAGGTTGATCAGCTTGCTCTTGATTATCTTGGCCATCTCCCGGTAGTAGACCACCCCGTCTCCGGCAACATTGAAGGTCCCCGGAATCTCCCGTTGAATGATGATTGACATGACCCTGGCCAGGTCGTCGTCATAGACGAACTGCAGGGCCGGATTGTAGTCCAGCACGCCCAGTAGCCAGGGACGGAAGAATGCCTTGGTCAAAGTGTTTTCGGCCCCGTGACCCAAGACGATGCACGACCTGAGAATGGTGATCTTAATCTCTTCCTGGGCCTGGGCAAACTCCTCTAGGGCCAGTTCACACAGGTGCTTGTCGTAGCCATAGGGAAAATCGGGCGGCGCCCGCATCGGCGCGTCGTCGGGAATGGGGACCGGGTTGTCGCTGTGGGCGCCGTAGACCGTGTGGGAGCTTAGGTATATCAGATGCCCGACCCGCGCCCTGGCGCATGAGGCCATCACCGACCGCAAGGTTTCCAGGTTCTCCTCCCGTATAGCGGCCACTTCCCGGCGGTTGGCCCCACGCCGGGGGTTGAACGCCAGATGCACCAGGGTGGTGGCGCCTTGGTCGTTCAACTCGTCGTCGATGGGCTCGGAGACGTTTTTTCGGTAGACGGCGATGTTGTGGAAGGGCACCGGCGGTGGGTTGACGTCGAAGGCCACCAGTTTCCGTAGGCTGGGCTCCTGCTCCAGCCGCTCCAGAAGCTTGGTGCCGATGTAACCTGAGGCTCCGGTAACCGCCACTACCTTTCCCTGTTGCGCCATCCTATCCTGCCGTCCGTCCGGTTAAGCAATCGTTCTGTAAACGATGGTCCTATGGTAGAGGTTACCGGAGGGGGAAAGGGAGGGGCAACATACTGCCCAGCCAGGTCTTGGCCGTTATCCGGATCTTTTCGGCCTTGCTTAAGGACACCCTGGATTCCAACACGTCGTAGTCCGACGCCTCGATCCGGTCCAGCACCCTGGAGTACAACGCTCCCAAGACGGCCGGACAGGCCCGGGACCGCCGGGAGAGATAGGGCAACAGCTTGAATCCGCGTTCGAAGTATCCCCGGGCCCGCTGAGACTGAAATTTCATCAGGTCCATAAAGGCCTGGTTGCGGACACCGTTCCTCAGGTCTTCTTCGGAGTAACCGAACCGGGCCATCTCATCCTGAGGCAGATAGACCCGGCCCATGTCCAGGTCTTCCCGCACGTCCCGGATGATGTTGGTCAGTTGCATCGCCAGGCCCAGGTCCACGGCGTACTCCTTGGCGGCCTCGTCCTCGTAGCCGAAGATCTGGAGACAGATTAGCCCCACGACCGAGGCTACCCGGTAGCAATATTCCCGAAGCTCGTCGAAGTTCTGGAACCGGTCCTTGACCAGGTCGCTCTCCACACCCAGGATGACCTCCCGGAAGTAGTCCTGGGGGATGTCGTACCGCTTTGCCACGTCCGCCAAAGCCAAGAAAACGGGGCTGGGGGAGCCGCCCGAATAGGTATCGTCCAAGTTGGTCTTTAGATCGGCCAGCGCCGTCAATTTGGCGGCGGCCGAGGTCTCCTCATCGACCGAATCGTCACAGTGGCGGCAGAAGGCATATGCGGCGTAGATGGCCCGGCGCTTGGCGGCGGGGAGGGTCAAAAAAGCGTAGTAGAAGTTCTTGGCTTCCCGGCGGGTGATGGTCCGGCAGGCCTCGTACGCCGACTCCAGTTCGGTGGAGGGTGGGTGCATAGAACCTACGATTGAACCTACCGGGAATCGCGGATCGGGGGAACGGACCGAAGGGGTTTTGGCCCGTCCAGAGATTATATTACAGAGATCGGCCGGTCATGCATCAACCAGGCGGATAGGCGGCCGGCCGGGACCTGGCCCAGCTCTGGGGACACGGTCGGTCCGGGCCAGATCATTCTCAAGATCGTTCTATACGTTGTTATTCGCCGACCACCTGGACCATGACTTCCCGAGGGCGTGGATGGTCCAGTTCGATGAAGAAGACGCTCTGGTAGGTCCCGAACTGCATCTCGCCATCGATCACCGGCACGGTCTCGCTGGTTCCCAAGAGCAGGTGCTGCAGGTGGGCATGGCCGTTGGGGGACTCGTCTTCGTTCATATTGACGGTGCGAATCGCAAAGTTGTTGTGCTGGTAGCCGTTCTCCCGGGGAGAGATCTTCTCCAGAAAATCCGCCATGTCTTGCAGCAGCAGTGGCTCGTTCTCGTTGATCTTGATCGCCGCGGTGGTGTGCTTGGAATACACAACGGCGAACCCGTTTGCGATCTTAGATTCAGCGACACACTGGGCCACCCATTCGGTGATGTCGATAAACTCCGGTGCACACTTGGTTTCAAACCGCTTGCAAAAGGACTTGGTAATCATTTTGGAGTCCCCCTTCCTAGCTAGCCCCAAATTACTCTTGGATTTTGGTCTTTGGCCCTTGGTGTACGTCCCCGATTTGCGTGTCTACCGCCCAGAAACGGCCCGGGAATACCTTCCCAGTGCCAGCAGCGGCCAGTAGTTGCGGTACAGGTGGTAGTTGATCATGAATCCGGCCGGCATATCCAAACCTTGGTAACTCGTTTCTCCAGGACCCGGCAGCGCCTTGAGGCGTTCACCCACGCCGTAACCGGGAAATCCGGTGCCGGTGAAGTACGGTTCGTCCCAGGCGCCGTCCTCCTGCTGCGTATCGGCCAGGTATATCAAGCCCCGCCGGGCGGCCTCGCTTTCATGTTCCCCGGCGGCCACCAACCCAAGCAATGCCCAGGCGGTCTGCGACGCGGTGCTGGGCCCAACGCCGCGGAGGGCCGGGTCCACGTAGGAACCGCAACTCTCGCCCCATCCACCGTCTTCGTTCTGGTGGGCCACGACCCAATCGATGGCCCGTCGGACGTACGGCTGCGACATGTCTTCACCGATGGCTTCCAATGCGGGCAACACGGCGCCGACGCCGTAGACGTAATTGACGCCCCAACGCCCGAACCAGGAACCGTCTTCTTCCTGCTCGCCAACCAGGTAATCAAATCCACGGTTTACGGCCTGGTCTTCTCTGGTGTAACCCAAGCGCCCGTACATCTCCAGCAGATGGGCCGTAACATCGGCGCTGGGCGGGTCCAGGGTTTCGCCAAAATCCGAGAACGGTATCTTGGTCAGGTATTTCTTGTTGTTGTCCTTGTCAAAGGCCGCCCAACCACCGTTCTTGGACTGCATCCCAGCCAGCCATTCCAAACCCCTCTGAATGGAATCGGCCCTTCGAGGCTCTTCGGCCTCCGGCAGGCGGACTTGGTCCAGGGCCATGACGACGATGGACGCGTCATCGATGTCCGGGTAGGTCTCGTTATCGAACTCGAACGGCCATCCGCCGGGGCGGACGTCCTTGGCCCGGACCTGCCAGTCGCCGCCCGCGAATATCTGTTGGTCTAAGAGCCACCTGGCGGAGACCTGGACCATGGGGTCGTCGGGCGCGATGCCGGATTCCAGCAGGGCAAATTGGGCGATGCAGGTGTCCCAGACCGGGGAGAGGCAAGCCTGAACGGTGCAGGTGTCCTCGTCTTCGATGGCGAACCCCTCGAAGCCCTGGAAACCCTTCTTGATCGCATCATGTTCCGGCCCGTAGCCCATGGTATGGAGAGCGATCAACGAATAGACCCACGGTGGTTGTATCCCAGCCCAGGAACCGTCCGCTTCCTGGTGCGTCAAGACCCACTCGATGATCTTGCGCTCGGCGCGTCCCCTGAGCGGGTGCACCGGCAAACGCTGGTAGAGTCCGACGAGCTTGTCCGCCCAGTAA
>CAYMZL010000004.1:6943-16493 GCA_964394825.1 uncultured Dehalococcoidia bacterium
CCCAGCCAAATCCCCCGGTGGGTTTGGGTAGGGTATATTCCACGCCATCACGGCCGCCGGGATAAAGTTCGTCGATGTTGGCCGACTCGGGCACCGGACAGTAGGGTTGGCGGGTCAAGATGATCAGCATGGGCACCACCGTGGCGCGGGCCCAACTGGCGAACTCATAGATGTTAAAAGGAGCCCAGGAAGGCAGAAAGATCATCTCAGGGGGCATGTTGGGCGTGCCTTTCCAGTCCCATTGGCCGAAAAGCGCCAGCCATATCTTGGTGAACACCCGGACCTTGGGCATCCCGCCCTTGGATAATATGAACTCCCGGGCCTTCCGCAAGGGTTCCGATTCCGGCGAATGCCCGGCCAGTTTGAGGGCGAAGTAGCACTCAACCGATGTGCTTACGTCGCCCGGGGCCTCGTAATACTGGCCCCAAGAGCCGTCGCTCCGCTGTTTGCCGAGTATGTAGTTACAGACCTTGCGCCATCGTTCCGGGTCATGGCGGCCCGTGAAATGGCACAGCATCAAGTACTCGGCTTCCATGGTGGGGTTGGACTCCAACTCGCCCCACCAGTACCCGTCCGGGTACTGGGTCCGGCGGAAGTAGTCTTGAGACCGCCGGACCGCCCGGTCCGCCGCCTGTTTGACATCTCTATGTTTCGGTTGAACCACCATTTCTATGCCGCGTTGCGCTGGAGCTTTCTCTGGTCTTTTCCATCGAGATAGCCATGGTCGGCGAACCAATCGGCCGCCTGTTTCAATGCGTCTTCAACGGGCCGCTGGGGTTGGCCCAGTTCCCGGACCGCCTTCTCGCAACTAACGTAGGCGGGTACCTTGGACGCCAACACTCCCTCCACGGGGATGGCCGGTTCCCGGCGAAGGAGGGTGCCTTCAACGAACCGGTCCGCGTAGCCAACGCCCACCACCAGCCAGTAGGGCGCCCTGATGCGGGGCGCCGGCAGGCCGGTCAGTCTGCTCAAAATGTCGAATATTTCCTTCAAACTCACGTTCCGGTTCCCCAATATGTACCGCTCACCGGGGTTTCCCTTTTCCAGGGCCAGGATGTGACCTTCCACCACGTCGGCCACGTCCACCAGATTCATTCCGGTTTTTAAGTAGGCCGGGACCCGCCGGCGAAGAAAGTCCAAGACCATCTTCCCCGTCGGCGTGGGTTTTACATCCCACGGTCCGACCGGCGCCGTGGGGTTCACCACCACCACCGGCATCCCCTCTGCCGCCATGGCCAGGGCCTCCTGCTCCGCCTGGAGTTTGGACCGCTTGTAATGACCGTGGAGCGTCTTGGGGTCCAGGGGCGTGTCCTCATCGCCCAGACCCTCTTTTGGCAGACCGACGGTCGACACGGTGCTGGTGTAGACCGTTTTGGAGACTCCCGCCTGCCGCGCCGCCTCGAGCACGTTCAAGGTGCCCTCCACGTTGGTCCGCGACACCCCGGCGGGGTCCCTGGACCAGAAGGTGTAGGCGGCGGCTACGTGAAACACTGCCTCGCAGCCCCGGACGGCTTGGTCGACCGACCGCCGGTCCAGGATGTCGCCTTCCAACGGGACGATCCCGGTGTCTTCTATTGTTAATCGGTTGCTGCCGGGGCGCACCAATGCCCTCACGTCGTCTCCTCGCCGCCACAGTTCGCGGGCCAGGTTTCCGCCGATGAACCCGGTGGCGCCGGTGACCAGTACCTTCATTTTTTAAGCCTGGAGCCTCTGAACGATGCGTTTCGGAGGAGGATCGGCGTCCCCACGCTATCCGCGCGCGCCTGAGGCCAGATTCCCACTCCCGATAATCCCGGTCACCTTCAGGTAAGACACCCCGAAGATGGTCAGGACCGCCTGGCCCAACTGCAGTTGCTTCTTCAGGCGCAGCATCGTGGGGATCCGCCACGGCGTGAGCAGCACGTTGGTCAAAACCTTGTACGGCGATTTGGCCAGTCCCGGCAGATAGCCGGGGAGACGCTGACTTGCGGTGTCCAAGACCACCCTGACCGACAGGAAAGGAACACCCGCCTTCTGGGCGGCCTCCGCCGCCCGGTAGTCTTCCATGTTGACGCTGTAGACCTGGTACTGGACCCGAAGCTCTTCACGCTCTTCCGGTCCTGCGACCAGATGGTCAACGGTCAAGGCGCCGCCGTTGCAGACCGGGATCGAGAGGTCAAGGGCCGCCTGCTCGGCAGATTGGAGCATTCCGGTGTCGGGCTTGATCGCCTGTCCCGCGCCTCGGGCCGCCCCTTTATGGAGAGCGTACCGGTCCGCCAGAAGCAGGTCTCCGGTCTCCAGGTCGGGGTCCACCCCTCCGGCCACTCCAAGGACCAATACACCTTCCACGCCGGAACGGCGGTCCTCGAGCAACGCGGTCAAGGCGGCGCCCGCCCGCTCCGGACCAACGCCCAATACCTGAAACTCCACCCGGGGATGGACCCCGGTGGCGTCTTCGATGTCGAGCACCTCACGCCGGAGACCGGTCAGCTCTTGCTCCATGCTGGCAGCCACGATCAACAAGATTCCTTGCTCTTGACTCTAAGCGGCCGTGATGCCGCCCTTGTGGACGGCGCCCGACTTGATCAAAGTGGCCCAATCCTTGGGCGTCGACACGGCCGTGAAGATGGTGGCGGACTCGAAACCGCAGTGCATCATGCAGTTGGCGCACCGCGGGTCCTTGCCCACGCCGTACTTTTCCCAGAGTTCCTCGTCGAAAAGCTCATCGACGTGTTCCACGTGTTCATCGGCCAGGGGATAGCACGGCTTCCTCCATCCCATCACGGTGTAGGTCGGGTTGGACCAGGCGTTGCACTGGTACTCCCGCTCCCCTTTCAAGAAATTCAGGTAGAGGGGGTTGTTGTAGAAACGGGCGCCTTTGGCGTTCTCCGGCGACAAGAGTTTCTGGAAGACCGAGTGAGACTCCTGCCGGGTCAGGAACATTTCCTGGTCCGGAGCGTCTTTAAAATCGAAGCCCGGGGAGATCATCGAGCCTTCCACCCCGATGTCGCTCACCAGACGGAACATCTCGGACATGTCGCTAACGTCGCTGGTGCGGAACACCGTGGTGTTGGTGCAGACCCGGTAGCCGCGGTCCAGGGCCGACTGAATGGCGGCGACGGCCTTCTTGAAGACGCCTTTCCGGTCCACCGACTCGTCGTGTTTCTCTTCCATGCCGTCCATATGCACCACCCAACACAGGTACTTGGACGGGGCTATCTTGTCCATCACCCGGTCCAGCAACAGGCCGTTGGTGCAGCAATAGACGAAGTACTTTTCTTCGATCAACGTATTGATGATCTCGTCTATCCTGGGGTGAATGGTTGGTTCTCCGCCGGCGATGGAAACTATGGGCGCGCCCGACTCGTGGACGGCGGCAATCGCCTCCTCCACCGGCATCATCTTGTCCAACACCGGCTTGTACTCCCGGATACGTCCGCAGCCGATACAGGCCAGGTTGCACATCTCCAAAGGCTCAAGCATGGTCACCAGTGGAAATTTCTTCCTTCCCTTGAGCTTGTTCTTCAATATGTAAACCGCCAGTCTGGCGGATAATTCCAGTGGCCGTTTGGCTCGTTTGGCAGTGGTCATATCGTAAAAACCTCAGTGGTCAGCGATTACTGATCTGGTAACACCGAAACTGGTCATGGCCTACTAGACTAGTATTCCCTTCGGGCTAGAAAGTCAACCAGTTCTTCAGCCTCGGTTTGAGCCCATCTGGGCAGCGAGACCGGCTTCAGCGCCTCCAAAGCCCGGGCCGCGGCGGCTTCCGCAAAACGCTGAGAGTGTTCCTGGGAGCCGACTTCGTCCAGCACGGCCAACACCCGTTGCACATCGTCCTCTTCCAACTCCTCCTGTCCATAGATCCGAAGGAGGTCGTCCATGGCCCGTCCGCTGGCCCGCTCCAGAGCGAACACCACCGGATACGACTTCTTCCGGCGGCGTATATCGCTGCCGGTGGCCTTGCCCAAGGTAGCCTCGTCGCCCCAGATACCCAGATAGTCGTCCCTGATCTGGAAGGCCTGGCCCAGACAGTCGCCGAACTTGGCGAAGGCCCGCACCGTCGCCTCGTCTTCCGTGGCGAGAAGCGCCCCAATCTCCAGGCCGCACCGGAACAGCGCCCCGGTCTTGCAGGCGATCATATATAGGTATTCGTCGGCCTTGATGTCCATCCGGGACTCAAATTCCAGGTCCATGCACTGGCCCTGAATCATCTCCATATAGCCTTCGGTCAAGATGGCCGAGACCCGAAGCACCGTCTCGGGGGCGACTTCTTTCCCGCCCACGTCCAGCAACGCCAAGTCGCCGGTGCATTGCATGGCGTTGCCGGCGGAAAGCGCCTTGGGCATCCCCCAGAGATGCCAGACCGTGGGCTGGTGGCGGCGCTCCACGTCATGGTCCTGTATGTCGTCGTGGATCAGGGAAAAATTATGGATCAGTTCCAGGGCCGCCGCCGCAGGCAGGGCCTTGGAGTAATCGTCGGCAAGGGAATCGCAAGCGAATAGACACAACGTCGGCCGAAGAGCTTTACCCTGGGAGATGGGGGTCTCCATTTCGCCCCCCTGCCGGTCAACCCAGCCGAGGTGGTAACGGAGCAGGAGGTAAGCCTCGGAGGCCTCGGCGTTCGGCACGACCCTATAGAGCTCCTGCTCTACGGAGCTTTTATATCTGGAGAACATCCCGGGAAGCTTTGGCCCCCGGTCCGAACCCCCGTGTGATTGCTCAGCGCCGTCTTGCACCATACTCCTCTTCTCCATGGAGAAAAGGTCGGCCGCACCGCCGCGGCTGGGATACATCGGCATACGATGGAAGATGATGCCTGGAATGCTAGCAAAGCGTTTCGGACCGTGTCAAGATAATTTGGCCTGGTCTCATCTCCCAGCCCAATCTCCCGGCCCGTCGATTCAAACCGGGAAACTGAGCCCAAAACATGCCAAAAACATGATTGCCGCCTGCATTGTACACGGCAGGGGTTGACGTCTGATGGCATGCCTGTGCGTATTGGACGGGAATTGTTATAATCGTCGCGTTATCGGTCGAATCAGGCAACCACGAGGTCTAATCGACGGGGATTTTAAGCCCCAAAACGGCGGAACTCCGGCGTTTCACCTAGGCACACATTAGCTACGGTGATCGGCGGCGGAATTTTAGTTGACACTTCTTCCACATTAGTTTATATTTCTTCCTTGTAACCAATGTTACATAAGGGGTATCGTGAGCCTGGGGTTCGACCAATGCCCGGCGCGCCCTCTTCATGTAACTGAAAATGTGCGGGCGGCAACGCCGCCCGAAGATAAATCAAACCCGACTTTTCCAAGGAGGAGCACATGGCTGAACAGGATATCGCGTTGATGGCCCACCTCTTGCGCCGCGCCGGTTTCGGCGCGAGCCGCGACGAGATCGAGGCTAAAGCAGAGCAAGGTTATGACAGCGTAGTCCAAGAATTGCTCAACCCCGAGACCCAAGAGGCCATCGAGGAAGACCTGCTGATACGCTACAACCCCTCTTACCACGAGGCCGCAGCCATCGAGAACAACGTGCAGCAGTGGATCTGGCGCATGATCAACAGTCCCCGCCAGCTTCAAGAGAAGGTGGCGCTTTTTTGGCACATGATCTTCTGTGCCGGGCATAGCAAGATCGACAGCGGTCAAGAGATGGGACTGATGGTCGATATCTTCCGGCAAAACGGAATGGGCAAGTTCGACGACCTGCTGTTCAAGCTCTCCACCAATCCCGGCATGATGTATTACCTGGACAACACCGAGAGCCACAAGGCCAACCTGAATGAGAACTACGGCCGGGAACTCTTGGAGCTCTTCTCCCTGGGCGTAGGGATGGACGAAGGCTTCAACTACAGTGAGGACGACGTCAAGGCCTGCGCCAGGGCCTTCACCGGCTGGAACATCGCCCCGCCCTATCCTCCGTTCCCCCACGGCCGCAGCCCCTGGGAGTTCCGGTTCGACCCGGCCGACCACGATTATTCGGAGAAAACCTTCCTGGGCGAGACCGGAAACTGGGGCGGAGAAGACATCATCGAGATTGTCTGCAAGCAGCCGGCCACTGCCCGGTTCCTTGCCAGACACCTTTATAACTACTTCGTCGCCGACGAACCACAGATCCCGGCTTGGCGGCTGACTCCGCCACGCGACCAGGCGGCCATCGAGGCGATGGAACAGGCTTACTGGGACTCCGGCCACTCAATCAAAGCGATGTTGACGGTCCTCTTCACCTCCGGCTTCTTCAAGGACGAAGCGGTCCGCTACGCCAAGGTCAAGAACCCCGCCGAGATGGTCGTCAGCCTCCTTCGTATGACCGGTGAATTCAAAGGCTACCAGCCCGGCCTGTTCGAGCTCTCCCAGGAGCCCAAATACATGGGCATGGACCTGATGAACCCGCCCACGGTTGAAGGTTGGCACACCGGCCGCGAATGGATCGACAGCGGCACGCTGGTCGAACGCATCAACTTCGCTTCCGACATCCTGGGCAACACCGATCTGGCCGGGGTCCGTTCCCTGGTCGACCGGTTGATGGGCTTGGGCGACAAGATCAGCCCCGAACAGTTCGTCAACGGCTGCTTGGACCTGACCGGTCCGCTGGTCGTAACTTCGGACACCATGGGGCAATTGGTCTCCCACGCCTCCAAGGAAGGCGATCTGACTCACGGTTCCGCAGCGGAACAGACTGAGTTCACCCGCCGCTCCGGCGAGATGTTCCAGATGATCGCCGCCACCGCAGAATTCCAGTTCGAGTAAGCCGACGTGAGTAGGCTGGCTCTCGAAATACCAAAAACGTAAGGAGAAATCATGGTTTCAACCCAGAAAGATCCGGTCCTGGCAGTGCTATCCCTGTCCGGCGGAAATGACGGCCTGAACTGCGTCATCCCCCGTAACAACGGTCTGTACCGGGACTTCCGCCCCACCTTGGCCGTACCCGAAGACCAGATCATCCCCATCAACGACGAGCTGGGCTTCCACCCGACCATGGGCCCATTGAAGAAGTACTGGGACGAAGGCAAGTTGGCCATCTTCGTGGGTATCGGATACCCCACCCCCAGTTACTCCCACTTCCGGTCCATGGACATCTGGCACACCTGTGAGCCGGAAAAGATCGGGACCGAGGGCTGGCTGGGCCGGGCCACCAAGCAACTGGACCCCAACTCTGAGAATGTACTGACGGCCGTCAACTTCGGCCGCGGTCTTCCCCGGGCCCTGGTGATGGACGGCGTCCCCGTCGCCTCCGTGGGCAACCTGGAGACCTACGGTCTGCTGACCGGCATCGAGGGCGAGAACCAGCGGAACGAGGCGCTTGACGTCTTTGGCCGCATGTACGCCCCCGCCATCGGCACCGGCGCGGTCATGGATTACATCCACCAGACCGGCACCGACGCCCTCAAGGGCGCCGACATCTTGTCCACCGCTCCGGACAAGTACACCTCCAACGTGGAGTACTCGCCCACCGCCATCGGACAGTACATGAAGAACATCGTGCAGACCAACCTGGCCGGCTTCGGCACCAGGGTCCTGTACACCACTTCTCCATACAACGGCTTCGACTCCCACGCCAACCAGGCCCAGGCCAACGCAGCGCTGTTGACGGACGTCTCCAACACCGTGGACACGTTCATGACCGACCTGCGTGAGCACGACGCCAGCGACAACGTCACGCTGCTCTTCTTCAGCGAGTTCGGCCGCCGCGTAGCCGACAACGGCTCCGGCACGGACCACGGCGCAGCCGGGGTGGCCTTCGCTGTCGGTGAGCACATCAAGGGCGGCATCTACGGCGAGTATCCTTCCCTGGAACCCTCCAAGCAGGAAGAGGGCGGCAACTTGAAGTTCAACCTGGATTTCCGGTCTGTCTATTCCACCATATTGGAAGACTGGTTCCAGTTGGACCCCGAGCCGATCGTCGGCGGCAACTTCGAGCGGGTGAAGTTCTTCGCTTAGACCTCCCGCCGAGGTTGAGCATCCTTGATTCCGTTCGATCATCCGCCGCAGCCCAAACGGCTGCGGGACGATACCGGATACTTGAGATGAATTTAATCTGGGCCGCTTTCCTGGCCATTGGTCAGAACGCGGGCGGCCCGGCGCACCAAGCGACAAAGAGGTAAAAAGATATGGCAACTCATTTCTTCGGCCTAACCAGCCGAACATACCACTACAACCATTCCGTTGGCCGGGCAGAGTTTGCCGGCACGGGTTTCCGCAACCCAACGGACATGGCCATCGCGCCCGACGGAACGGTGTACGTTTGCAACCGGTCCTATGAGAACCGGCCGGACGGCGTACACGTAACCGTAGTCACATTGGACGAGGAGTATATCACCGAATTCGGCGCCTACGGCGAAGCCGACGGCGAGTTCATGTGGCCCACCTCCGTGGCCCTGGACAGCAAGGGCAATCTCTTTCTGGCCGACGAGTGGCTGAACCGCATCACCAAGTTCACCAAAGACGGTGAGTTCGTCAGCAAGTGGGGCACGGCCGGCTCCGGAGACGGAGAGTTGAAGGGTCCTTCCGGTCTGGCCATCGACGACGACGACAACGTGATCGTTGTCGACAGCGGCAACAACCGGGTCCAGAAATTCACCGCTGATGGCAAGTACATCAGCCAATTCGGCTCGCAGGGCAGTGGGGACGGACAGTTCAATCTGCCTTGGGGCATCGCACTGGACGGCGAAGGTCACATCTACGTCGCCGACTGGCGCAACGACCGTATCCAGAAGTTCACCGCCGACGGAAAGTGGGAAGCCTCCATAGGCACTTCCGGCAGTGGCGTCGGCCAACTGAACCGGCCCAACGGGCTGTCCGTGGACGCCGATGGCGATATCTACGTCGCCGACTGGATGAACAACCGGGTCCAGGTTTTCGCCCCCGATGGCCGCTATGTGACCGAGTTCCATGGCGAGGCCGAGCTTTCCAAATGGGGCAGAGACAAGCTGGGATCCAACCCGGACATGATCCGCCAGCGTGCCCTTGCTTACAACAACGACCCCAACTACGAGAAGCTGTTGTGCCACCCCTGTGCCGTCAAGATTGATTCTCAGGGGCGGATCTGCATCATAGACCATACCCGTAACCGCATTCAGGTTTACGTCAAAGAATCGGAACCGGTATTGGTCTAGACCGGACCACCCAGCAAAATGGAAAGAGCCGGGGCGGCGCCCCGGCTCTTTTTGTTGCCCATCCGGCCGGGCGATACCCAGGACATCACTATGGCCCTTCGGGCATGCCTCCGTCGATCCAAGCCACGATCTCATCGACCTCTTCCGGGGCCAAGAACGGGCCACGAAGGGGCATCTTCCCGGAAGTGCCCACGCTCCGGGCCAAGGCCTTCACCAGATTGGTTTCCCTGGCGGGCAAGCCGGGCTCGATGGCCCGAAGGCCGGACAAGACCGATTCCTGGAGTTCCTGAGGAGTCTCCCAATAGTAGGAGTGGATGCCGGGCAACGGCTGCCGCCCCCAGCGCTCGGTCCAACGGGCCATTATCCCGTCCAGAATCTCCTTCACCCTGGGCCAGTAAACGACCTGTACTTCCGTGGTCTCTTCGCTCATTGTCACAGCTCTTCTAAGATTGA
>CAYMZL010000004.1:16593-20982 GCA_964394825.1 uncultured Dehalococcoidia bacterium
GGCATCACCACGTCCAGACACTCCCGGACTCCCTTGGTGCTGCCCGGCAGCGTAATGATCAGGGTGTTGCCCCGTATCCCGGTTACCGAACGGCTGATCATAGCCATCGGCGTAAACTCCAAAGTCTTGGCCCGCATCGCTTCCGCCATGCCGGGCACCTCTTTGTCGAGCACGGCCAAACAGGCCTCGGGAGTAACGTCATAGCGTCCCAGTCCCGTGCCGCCGGTGGTCACGATCAGGTCCACGTCGTCGGCATCGGCCCATTCGGCCAACTTCCCAGAGATTGTGTCCTTATCATCGGAGACAATCTCATACCGGACCACCTGGAAATCGTCGCCTTCCAGGACATCCTTGATGGCCTGACCACTGCTGTCGTCGCGCTTGCCTTGGGACCCGGACGTGCTGACGGTCAGCACGGCTAATCCGAACATGGCGTCCTCCGCTGGAAATGATACCACAGGCAGCGCTCACTCCCGGCCTAGATAGTCTCGTTGACAACAAATAAGGGGCAATCTATAGTCACAAGGCGAGCCGCCCACTCGGAGGACCGACTGCCCTTGAGTTCAGACCCCGACTGCGTTTTCTGCCGCATATCCGCCGGCCAGGCGCCGGCGAAGTACCGCTATCTGGACGAAGACCTGATGGTCATCGTGAACAAGCTCACCTGGGTCCCCCTGATGCTGCTGGTCATGCCCCGTGAACACATGAGCCAGATACAGATTTGGAGCAGCGGCCTCTTGGTCCGGATGGGCAATCTGGCGGTGGACATGGGCGTGATGTACGCCCCCAACGGTTTCCGGATCCTGTCTAATTTCGGACACGACGGCATGCAGAGCCAGAGCCATGGCCACCTACACGTCATCGGCGGCACCAACCTGGGGCCGTACGCGTAGGGTGGTCCCGATTCTATCGGGGCGGTCAGCTACCGGCGGTCAGGGCATCTGACATTTTTCCTCTAGGAGCTACCAATCTTGGCTGAGACGATTCTTTACGAAAAACAGGGCAACATCGTCACCATTACGCTCAACCGGCCGGACTCTTTGAACGCCATAAACCGGCTGTTGCGGCAGGAGTTCTCGGACGCCATCGTCCAGTTCGACGGCGACCCCGAAGCCTACGTCGCCATCATCACCGGGGCCGGCCGCGCCTTCTGCTCGGGACGGGACCTGAAAGAACGGGCCGATGACAACGCCCAAGGCATCCAGGCCAATGCGTCCCAAAGCATGACCAAGGAGAGTCCGTTCATGTGGCCCCGGACCTGGAAGCCGATGATTGCCGCGGTGAACGGGTTCGCCCTGGCCGGCGGCTGGTCCATCGCCCAGATGTGCGACCTGCGCATCGCTTCCGAGGAAGCCAAGCTGGGCATATCCGAGACCAAATGGAGCCTGTTGCCACCCTTCGGCACAATCTTACCCAAGCAGATGCCGCTGTCCGCGGTCCTGGAGTTGGTGCTGACCGCCCAGCCGGTGACCGCCCAGCGGGCCTACGACATGGGCTTCCTGAACAAGGTGGTACCCGCCGGAGACCTGATGGAAGAGGCCATGGCCATGGCCCAGCAGATCGCGGATAACGCGCCCCTGGCCGTGCAGACCTTCAAGGAGTTGGCTTACCGAGGCCTGAACATGTCGAACCAGGACATATCGGCCCTGACCTACCAGATGTACGACGCCCTGCTGCTCACCGAGGACTCCAAGGAGGGCCCCAAAGCCTTCGCCGAGAAGCGCAAACCCCAGTGGAAGGGGCGCTAGGACATTAGCGGCATCGCGGATAGAGGTGCTCAGGCGTCTTTCCGGCGAAAGCCGGAACCCAGAGATGCCGTAATGATGCCGTTCCCATCATGCCAACCAATGGCAACCGCCCTACTTATCCGCTCATCCTGAGTTTGTCGAAGGACGCGCAATAGCCTCGTTCTTGGTCGAAAATGTTTGTGCAGAAGCGGTGGTTCGACAGGCTCACCATGAGCGGCTGAGAAGTTCTCTGATCTCACCACAATGATGGCAGCGAGGGTTACTGGATTCCGGCCTTCGCCGGAAAGACGGAGCCGAGGGCGTCTGGCTACGGCACATGTAGCTGCGGGCTATAGCTGATATTCGGGCAGGCGGAGCAATTGCTTGGCGATCACCAGCCGCATGATCTCGTTGGTGCCCTCGCCGATAACCATCAGCGGGGCGTCCCGGTAGTAGCGTTCCACCGGCAGGTCCTTGATGTACCCGGCGCCGCCGTGGACGCGCATGGATTCCATGGCCACTTCCAGGCACACTTCGCTGGCGAACAGCTTGGCCATGCCCGATTCCAGGTCCACCCTCTGACCGGTGTCTTTCTTGGCCGCTGCGTCGTAGGTCAACAGCCGGGCAGCTTGAATCTTGGTGGCCATATCGGCCAGCTTAAGCTGGATGGCCTGATGCTCCGCGATGGGCTTACCGAAGGTCTCCCGCTGCTGGGCATATTTTATGGCGGCTTCAAAGGCGGCTTGAGCGACGCCCACCGCCCGGGCCGCGATGTTGATGCGGCCGGTCTCCAGACCGCTCATGACCATCCCGAACCCGGCGCCCTCTTTGCCGCCGATCAGGTTGTCCGCTGGGACCGGGTAGTTGTCGAAGATCAACTCGCAGGTGTCCAACCCCCGGTAGCCCAGCTTGTCCAGGTCCCGGCCAACCGTGAAGCCGGGGCCGCCCTTCTCCACGACGAAGCAGCTGATGCCCCGGTGCCTGGGTTCCATGTCCGGGTCCGTGCGGGCCAAGAGGCAGAACATGTCCCCGTGGCGTCCGTTGGTGATGAACATCTTGGTGCCGTTGATGGCGTACTCTTCGCCGTCCTTGGTGGCCGTGGTCTGCAGATTGGCCATGTCGGTGCCGCCGCTGGGCTCGGTCAGGGCCAGTCCGCCCCGCTTGCGTCCGGCGGCCAAGTCGGGCAGGAACCGTTGCTTCTGCTCCTCGGTCCCGTAGTGGGTTAGCACGTAGGTCAGGATGTGGTGGGTGCCGATGGCCCCGGTCAGGGTCATGAACCCCTTGCTCAGTTCCTCGAAGATGTTGGCGAAGGTGGTGTAGTCCAACCCCATGCCGCCGTACTCTTCCGGCACTGTGATGCCGAAAAGTCCCAACTCCTTCATGCGGTCGATGAGGTCGTGGGGCACGGTGTCGTCGCGGTCGTGTTGGCTGGCCACCGGCTCCACTTCCCGCCGCACGAAGTCGCGGACCATATTCACGATCTGGGCTCGGGCCTCGGGAGGTGTAGTCGTCAACGGAATCTCCTTTTCTCTCGGGGAAATAGGCCCGAAATAAGGCCTAGAGGTGATTCGCAGTCTATCCCAGGGCCTAGACAGGGTCAAGAATATGAAGACGACGCCCCCATGCGGTGGGCGTCGCCGAATCACTCGATAGTCAGACTTTGGTGCAGCCTAGTTTCCGGCCAGGGCCGCCTGGGCCGCAGCCAGCCGGGCCACCGGCACGCGGAAGGGCGAACAGCTCACGTAATCGAGCCCGGCTTCATGGCAGAACACCACGCTGGCCGGGTCTCCGCCGTGCTCGCCGCAGATGCCGATCTCAAGGTTGGGATTCTCCCGCCGTCCCGCATCGACCCCCATCTTGACCAACGCACCCACTCCCTCCGGATCTATCGAAGCGAATGGGTCATTGGGGAGTATGCCCTCGTCGATGTACGACCGGAGGAACTTGCCTTCGGCGTCGTCCCGGCTGAAGCCAAAGGTCATCTGGGTCAGGTCGTTGGTGCCGAAGCTGAAGAAATCCGACTCCTTGGCGATCTCACCGGCGGTCAGCGCGGCCCGCGGCGTCTCGATCATGGTGCCGAATTTGTAATGGACCTTGACATCCAAACGCTCTTGCACTTGGGCCGCAACCAGGCTTAGGTCCTGGCGAAGCCGGCGCATCTCCTCAGCATCCACCGTCAGCGGGATCATGATCTCCGGGTTAACGTCCAGGCCCTCTTTGACCAGGAGGGCGCCCGCCGTGATTATGGCCTCCACCTGCATCCGGTAGATGGCCGGGAAGCTCAGACCCAACCGGCAGCCCCGGTGTCCCAGCATGGGATTGGACTCACGGAGCGAGTCCACCAGGTGCAAGAAGGTCTCTTTTTCCTCCAGCTCCGCCAGGGGTGCGCCGACGTGGCGGAGTTCCATCAACTCGGTCAATAGAGTCTCATAGGGCGGCAGAAATTCGTGGAGCGGGGCATCCAAGAGCCGGATGATTACCGGCCGGGCCCCCATCGCCCGCAAAATGCCGCTGAAATCGTCCGTTTGAAGCTCCCGGACCTGGTCCAAGGCCTCGTAAAAGTCAATCACAGCCTGAGGTGCGTCCTTTTCGTTCTCCGCCCGGAATGCCCGGTCGTTGTTCTGGCTCCGCCAGGCCTCGGCGGACTCCGCGTTCAGCAACA
>CAYMZL010000005.1:0-20568 GCA_964394825.1 uncultured Dehalococcoidia bacterium
GTAGGCGGACTTCAATTGGGCCAGCTCTTTAATCACCAACTTGGCGGTCATCACATTGTCGGCCATGGTAAGGGCATCGGTGTATTGCAGGTCTATCTCGTGCTGGCTGTGGGCGCCTTCGTGGTGAGAATATTTGACCGGGATACCCATGTCGGCCAGGTTCAATACCGTGTCCCGGCGGAGGTCCCCCGCGGGATGGCTTGACACTTGATCGTAATAGCCTTGTTGGTCCAGGGGCTCCGGTGTCTGGGAGTCCTTCAGGTAGAAAAACTCCAACTCGGGGCCGACATAGTAGGTATAGCCGCTGCTGGCCAGCCGCTCCAGATTGCGTTTGAGAGCGTAGCGCGGGTCGCCGATGAACGGCTCTCTGGACGGAGTGCGGATGTCGCAAAACATGCGGGCCACGGCGTTTTGGCGCGGACGCCAGGGCAGCAGAGTGAACGTCGTTGGGTCCGGGAAAGCGCGCATGTCGCTCTCATCGATCCGGGCGAACCCCTCGATCGCGGCCCCGTCGAATCCCACACCCTGCTCGATGGCGTCTTCGAGGTCCTCCACCGTGATGGCGAACCCCTTCAGATGGCCCAGAATGTCGGTGAACCACAGGCGAATGAACTTAACGTCATTCTCCTGGGCTGTGCGTACCACGAAGTCCCGCTCCGCAGCCCGCTCTGCGTCCATGTGCTCACTCCACGACTGATTCTCTTGTTGGCTTCGGCTATTTAGTATACCGGCTTTGCGGCAACCCCGTTTCCCCTCGCCCAAAGTCGGGCCGCAAAGACCGACGGGCAGCGCCAGCGGTTTAGCCGGCCTTGCCCGTCGGAAATCCCGCTTGGAGACCGGCCCGAAGTCTACGGCTCGTAGGCCGGTTCACCATGCTCGGTGATGTCCAGGCCCGTGGCCTCGCTCGCTTCGTCGGCACTGATGCCGATGGTGTACTTGAGGGCCAGCATGATGGCCCCAGTGATTACGAAGGACCAGCCGAAGGAAGCGCCGATTCCAATCAACTGGTTGACGATCTGCTCCCCACGGCTTACGCCGTCGCCCAGAGCCGCATAGCCTATGCCCACGAAGAGGCCGGTGGCCAATGCACCCCAGGCGCCCCCGATGCCGTGGACGCCGAATACGGCCAAGGCGTCGTCAACCTTGAGGCGTAGCAGCAGTTTGACCATGCCGTAGCAGAAGACGCCCGCGCCCAAACCGATAATCAGAGCGGGCATCGGCCCGACGAACCCGGCTGCCGGTGTGATGGCCACCAGGCCCGCCACCGCGCCGGAAGCCGCGCCAACCGCGCTCGGCTTCTTATCGAACAGCCAGGACATCGTCAGCCAGGCAATCATGGCGGCCGCGGCGGCCGTGTTGGTCACCACGAAGGCGTTGGTGGCCACGCCGTCGGCGGCCAGGCTGCTCCCGGCGTTGAATCCGAACCAGCCGAACCAGAGCAGGGCGGCGCCTAGAACGACATATGGCACGTTGGCGGGTCCCATGGGTTCTTGGAGGAACCCGATCCTGCGGCCGATGACCAAGGCCGCGGCCAGCGCTCCGGCTCCGGCGCTGATGTGGACCACGGTGCCGCCGGCGAAGTCCAGGGCGCCCAACTCACCCAACCAACCGCCGCCCCAGACCCAGTGGGCCAGCGGGGCATATACGATGGTCACCCACAGCACTACGAATATGCATAGTGCGCTGAACTTCATCCGTTCAGCGAAGGCGCCCGTGACCAACGCCGGGGTGATGATGGCGAACATGGCTTGGAAGATCATGAATGCCTGATGGGGGATGGTGTCCGAGTAAGGGCCGGGAGCGTCGGCGGAAACATCCTTCAATCCGAACCACTCCAAGTTTCCGATGAACCCACCGATGTCGGGGCCAAAAGCCAGGCTGTAGCCCCAGAGGACCCACACTATCCCCACCAGTCCAATGGTTACGAAGCTGTACATGATTGTCGAAACTATGTTTTTCCTGCGGACCAGGCCGCCGTAGAAAAACGCCAGTCCCGGCGTCATCAGCAACACCAGCGCTGAAGCCGCCAGGACCCAAGCCGTATCTCCTGAATCGATCATTCCTACACCGCCGTCGTTTTTATTTAGACGTTAAACAATCCATGCTGTGTCGCCCAACGGCTAGCATGGATTGTTTGGCCTAACGCTATTAAGCGCGGATACCGGGCCGTAGCCCGCCCGCGCGGATGACATGGGGTTACTTGTGGAGAAACAACCGCGGAAGTACCACCCACATCCCGAACAACCCTACAAAAGCTCCCGCTGCTACCAGTGCTATCATCAGTCCCTTCCTCCGCTTGAGTGTTAGCTTAGTTTGCCTCTTGTTTGTTACAGATAATTTTCGTAGTTGTTAAATGTTTGTTACATCTCGGGGTATCTAGGCGCGGATGTTGCAACCGTCCCCGGAGAAATCCGTCAGGGGGACGACGGACCCCCTGACGGCGTCTCCGGTCGAGGAATGTGCGTGCCCTCACCGCCCTAGCCCAATCCCAACGGGCACGGCCTCAACACGGCCGATCGAATGGGCAGCGGGCCACACCGGCGGGTCAGTCGTCACCGTAAGCCGGCAGGGCGTGCTCCGAGATGTCCAGTCCTTCCAGTTCTTCCTCTCGAGTCGCCCGGACACCCATGGTGATCTTGAGGAAGAAGAACAGCGCAAAGCCGGTCACCAGACCCCAGGCCAGCACCACGCCCATGCTGATCAATTGGGACAGTATCTGCTTGCCTTCCCCGGCCACCAGACCCTCGACCCCGTTGTTCCCATTGGCGAAGATACCCACCGCCAGCAGGCCCCACAGTCCGGTGACCCCGTGTACCGAGATGGCGCCCACCGGGTCGTCGATCTTGAAGATCCGTTCGATCAATATCAAAGACCCCATCATTACCGGCGCCGCTATGGCCCCGATCGCCACGGCAGACCACGGTTCGACGTAGCCCGCCCCAGCGGTGATGCCCACCAGTCCGGCCAATGCGCCGTTACAGGCAATCAGGATGTCGGTCTTGCCGGTGCGGACCAGTCGGATATACAAGGCGACCACCGAGCCGGTTGCGCCCGCCAGCAGAGTGTTGGCGGCGTTCAGGCCGATGGAGTCCCCGACGTTGATGTTGAACCCGAACCAGCCGAAGAACAGGATGAATGTTCCAACGACCACGTAGGGCACGTTATGCCCTGATAGTATGTTGGAGGTGCCGTCCGCGTTGAACTTGCCGATGCGCGGGCCCACCACAACCGCTCCGGCCAAGGCGACGAAGCCGCCCACCGCGTGCACCACTCCGGAACCGGCGTAGTCCGCCGCCGCCGGCAGGTCGATCTTGTCCAGCGCCCCCAGCCAGCCGCCGCCCCAGACCCAGTGGCCGTACAGCGGGTAGATGATTGCGCCGATGATAAAGCTATAGGCCAGGTAGGCCTGAGTCTTGGTGCGCTCGGCCACCGCTCCGGCCACGATGGTGGCGGCGGTGCCGGCGAAGACCATCTGGAAGACAAAATCGACGTAGGTCTGGCCGTCATTCGCGTCGGTCAAGAAGTAATTGGTGTTGCCGGCGATGCCGGCCTGCGACGTTCCCCACATCAAGGCGAAACCGAAGGCCCAGAAGGACAACGACGCGATGGCGAAGTCCATGAAGCTCTTGGTCATGTAGTTGGTTGTGTTCTTGGCGCGGATCAGCCCGGCGCCAAGAAAGGCGAACCCGGCCTGCATGAAGAACACCAGGAACGCCCCAAACATCCAGATGATATTGTCATCCACGGCCAGTTTGTCCGCATCCGATGTTATGTCCTGGGCGAAAGCCACGTTGTATCCGGTCATGATCGCAACTGCCACCAGACCGGCGATGGCGAAGGGCAGGGACCTCCGCAGTAACCGGGCGCCGTTGGATTGCGGCGCTGTCTCGACTAGCATCTTTGCCTCCTCCTCCCGGAAAGGGTTTCGAAAGCCAGTCTAGGGGCCGGATATTTCCAGAGGGTTACGCAACTGTTACACGGATGTTTCCATTTTGTTAATCTTTTGTTACGTCCGCTACGAAAACCAGCTCAACCGAGCACACGGCAATTACGTAAACCTGTAAAAGAGGATTTGGGCCACCCCAAATAAAACGATGGCGTTATCCGGCGTAGGGGCACGGCAGTGCCGTGCCCCTACGCCGGAGACCGGTTTCCAGACATGCAACGCGGCATTCCGCGCCTTGGTACGGGACTACCCCTACAAAAAAGAAGGGCTGCATTCCTGCAGCCCTTCTGGTCTTTCCAAGGACCCGGTCTTCGAGGCCGGACTGGAAGCTACTTCTCGATGGGCGCGCCCACGATGCTGCCCCATTCGGTCCAGGAGCCGTCGTAGTTGCGGACGTTCTGGTGGCCCAGTAACTGGGTCAGAACGAACCAGGTGTGGGACGAGCGCTCGCCAATCCGGCAGTAGGCGATGGTCTCCTTGCTGCCGTCGATTCCCTTGCCGCCGTAGAGGGCCTGCAACTCGTCGGCCGACTTGAAAGAGCCATCCTCGGCCACGGCCTGTCCCCACGGGATGTTGGCCGCGCCGGGGATGTGGCCGCCGCGCTGGGCGCCTTCCTGGGGCAGGTTCTCGGGCGCCAGAAGCTCGCCGCTGTACTCGGCGGGAGCCCGGACATCGACCAGCGAGACGCTTGTCGCGTTGACCTTGCTCAACACCTGGTCGCGGTAGGCCCTGATATTCTCGTTGGGGGCCTTGGCCTGGTAGGACTTGGAGCCGGGGTTGGCGGCGTCAGTGGCAAGGGGTTTTCCCTCCGCCTCCCACTTGGCCCGCCCGCCGTTCATCAGCTTAACCTCACCGTGGCCGTAGTACTTCAATTGCCAGAAGGCCCAGGCGGCGAACCAGTTGTTGTTGTCGCCGTAGAGGATAACCGTGGTGTTGTTATCGATCCCCGCGGAACCCAAGAGTTTCTCCAGGTCTTCTTTGCTGACCAGGTCCCGCCTGACCGTCTGTTGGAGCTGGGACTGCCAGTTCCAGCCCACCGCGCCGGCGATATGGCCCTTGGCGTAGGAAGATGTATCGACATCCACCTCAACCAGCCTGACATTGGCGTCTTTGCCGTGTTCAACCACCCAATCGGTGCTTACCAGTGATTCTGGATGTGCGTAGTCTGCCATGATTCCCCCTCCTATTTACCGAGATTGAGACCAATTCGGCCATTGGCGCCTAAAACGTCGATGGGCAACGCCGCCGCCGCCGATCTGTATTGCTCTCTGATGCGTATTAGCATATGAAGATTCACGGCTGTCCCGCGCCGGACGAATTCTATAACAAAAATGTCTCGTCCGCATCCCCCAATCCCGTATCGCATCTATATAAAATGAGGGCCCTGGTTTAGCCGTCTACTCCGGGGAAATCCGGGAATACCGCCGTGGAACGGGCGTAGCAGCTTTGCATTATCAGGCTCACTCCGATAAAATAGGGTTGGCGGGCCTGTAGGCTTTTGGAAAGACGGAATCAAGGGGTGAACATGGGCAATAACCGCTGGCTTCGCAACAGCATGGTGTACCTGATGATCATCATCGGTGTGATCGTGATCTTCTACACGTTGTTGCCCAGCTTGGGAGGCCCCAGTGAAGAGCCGCTGACCACTGTGGTGGCGATGGCCAAGAACAACGAGATCCGGGAGATCATCATTGACGGCCGGAAGCTCACGGTTTTCCCCAGGCTCGCCAGCACGGCCGGGACCGACCGGTTTACCAGCCGTATCGGTCGTGACACAGACGTAATCGGCCTGCTGGTGGAAAGCGGCGTGGATATTGGGCCGCCATCCGGCGTGCAGGTGACTTTCAAAGGCTCCAGCGGCCTGAGCAGCCTATTTGGGTTGATGCTGAACTTTTTGCCCCTGATCTTCTTCGGGGGCCTGATCCTGTTCATGATGCGCCAGGCCCAAGGCAGCAACAACCAGACCATGAGTTTCGGCCGCAGCCGTGCCAAGATGACGACCTTCAACAAGCCCACGGTGTCGTTCAACGATGTGGCGGGAGTTGATGAGGCGAAAGAAGAACTCCAAGAAGTGGTCGAGTTCCTCAAGTTCCCCGAGCGGTTCCTTTCGTTGGGCGCCCGCATCCCCAAGGGCGTCCTGTTGGTCGGAGCGCCTGGCACCGGCAAGACCCTGATGGCCAGGGCCGTGGCCGGAGAAGCCGGGGTGCCCTTCTTCCACATTAGCGGCTCCGAATTCGTGGAGATGTTCGTGGGCGTCGGAGCGGCGCGGGTCCGGGACCTGTTCGATCAAGCCAAGCGTAACGCCCCCTGTATCGTGTTCGTGGACGAGATCGACGCGGTGGGCCGCCACCGGGGCGCCGGTCTTGGCGGCGGGCACGACGAGCGGGAACAGACCCTGAACCAGATCCTGGTTGAGATGGACGGATTCGAGACCAACACGAACATCATCGTGATTGCCGCCACCAACCGTCCGGACATCTTGGACCCGGCACTGCTGAGGCCCGGACGCTTTGACCGCAAGGTTACCTTGGACCTGCCCGACATCAGAGGCCGCCAAGCCATCTTGAAGGTCCACGCCGCGGGAAAACCCCTGGCCCCGGAAGTCACCTTCGACGCACTGGCCAAAGAAACCCCAGGATTCAGCGGCGCCGACCTCGCAAACCTGATCAATGAAGCGGCGATCATGGCGGCGAGAAGCAACAAAAAGTCCATCTTCATGGTGGATTTTGAAGAGGCCGTGGACCGGATCATCGCCGGGCCGCAGCGTAAGAACCGGGTGATCAACCCCCGGGAAAAGGAAATGACGGCTTACCACGAAGCCGGCCATGCCCTGGTGGCTTGGGCCCTGCCCAACGCCGACCCGGTACATAAGATTTCGATCGTCGCCCGGGGCAACATGGGTGGCCACACCTCTTTGGTTCCCGAAGAGGACCGTTACCTGTGGACCAAGAATCAGTTCGGCGACCGGATGGCCGTTACCATGGGCGGACGGGTCGCGGAGCAAATCATCTTCGACGAAGTGACCACCGGCGCGAGCAACGACCTAGAGCAGGCCACCAAGTTAGCGCTGGGCATGATCAAGCGATACGGAATGTTCAGCGTGAAATCTTACCCAGCGATGTCTTTCAGCACCGTCATCGAGAAGGCCCGAAGCGGCAGTATTACCTCGATTGAGATGTTCGGTAACGACCTGCTCATAAAATTGGCCGACGGCTCCGAGTTCAAATCCCGCAAGGAGGACCGGTTCCTACTTGCCAAGTTCAACGAAGACCTGATAGCGGAAGGCCTGCAACCGGTCACGATCGTGGTCAAGGATTCCCATAGCCTCGATGGGCTAGGCGCACCTCGGACTTTCGGAAAAATCCAGGAGATGGTGTTCCTCGGCCGCGATATGGGTTCTGAGGAAAAGGATTACGGCGATAAGCTGGCGGAAGAGATTGACCACGCAGTCACAGGCCTGATGAACGGGGCTTACGATCAGGCCGTCGAAGTCATTAAAACTCACCAGCCCAAGCTGGTCAGGCTGGCCGAATACCTCATCGAACACGAGACGGTGTCGGGCGAGGCGATGAACCGGCTGTTCAACGCCGATGACGAAACCGGCAACGAGCCAGCTGACCCAGTTACTCCGCCGGAAACGCCGCCTTCATATAGCCCAACCCAGCCGGCGGCCCACCCACAGCCGACAGCGCCCCAGCCGGCGCCTACGCTGCCGTCGACCTCGAACGACGCGGAAAGTTAGGCGGCCGAGGCCGCTGCGCAGGCAGAAAGCGAAAATGAAGGGCGCCCCTACTAAAGCCGGGACGCCCTTCATTTTTTAAGTTTTAAGTTTGATGCTTGCCTTTGATTGATTTAGGCCTTTGCGTCCTCTGCTTCGGTCTCCTCCTGTTCTTGGGGCAGTTCGCGGAAATAGATACCCCACTGCTGCATCAGCCCTTGGACCTCTGGGTTTTCAAGGGCGTTGAGTTCCCTGAAGAACCCCGCCAGGGCATGGGCGGGGAGATACTCTTGGTCACAGACCCAACTGCGCTCCGCGGGCACCACGTAGATCAGACCGCGCTGGTGTTTGCACACGGCCCTGATCCGGGTCATGTCATTTCCCCGAATTATATCCAGGCCAGCTGTCGACATCCGCTTGATCCTTTATTGAAATTAGTTGCTGGGCAGACCGGTCTGCCGGGCGGCAACATTATACCCCCCGCCGTGCCCCCGGCACAGGCGGACTTCTACTTTTTTAGGCTATTAACGGTCCAAAGAGATAGACCCGCCGGGTCCGGACAGTCCAAAGACCGCCGGAGAACGTACTTCAGGTGTGGGCATCATCCCCAGATACGGCCTTGTGGTTCAGAGAACGGCGAAGATGATAGAATCTACAAGGCTTTGGGAATAATGGGCTGTCCGGCCCCACAAACCTGGCCGGCGCCGTACAAAACAGCATAGGCATAAGGAATAGACGAACATGTATCAACCCGGAGGCGGACCCAGGCAACCAGAACTGGATTTTGACCAGATCATCAGCAAGATACGCGAAGGCATCGGCCGTATCTCCCAGCGTTTGGGGGGCGGCGGCGTCGGGTTGGCGGTGGCCCTGGTCGTGGGCCTGATCGCAGTGATTTGGGTGGCCACCGGGCTCTATCAAACCAGCCCCGGTGAGCAGGCCGTACTCCGCCTGTTCGGAAACGCCCAGGAAACTCCCGTGATTCAAAACGGTCTTCACTGGTGGTGGCCCGGGCCCATCGGCAAGAAAGATGTGGTCAGGACCGACCTGGTACGCCGTCTGGAACTCGGATTCCGGAGCGGCGAAGGCGTGGCCGACACACCGGTGCCGGTGGAAGCCCAGATGATCAGCGGCGACCTGAACATCATCGACGTGCAGATGGTGGTCCAATACGACATCAAGGACCTGACCAGTTTCCTCTTCCGGGTGGACGACCCCGGAGAGGACGCCGGGCCGCAACGCAGCATTGCCCCAGGCCGGCCGGACGGCCGGACATTGAAGGACGCCACTGAAGCGGCCCTCCGCCTGGTGGTGGGACAACGTTCCCTCGCCGAGGTCCTGGCCGAGGAGCGCGTCAACCTGGAGATAGATACCCGGATAAAACTGCAGGAGATTCTTGACGGCTACAACACCGGCATAAATATCGTCAGCGTGCAGCTACAGAAGGTGGAGGCGCCGGCGGAGGTCCAAGCCGCCTTCAACGACGTGCTCCAAGCCCGTCAGGACAAGGTGACGGCCACCAACCAGGCCCAGGCCTACGAGAACCAGGTGATCCCGGAAGCCAGGGGCCAGTCCGAACAGATAATCCAGCCGGCCGAGGCGTTCAAACGGGCCAGGATCGAAAGGGCGCAGGGTGAAGCCGACCAGTTCTTGTCAATCTTGGCCCAGTTCAATGACCGGTCCATCACACTGGCAAATGTGCTTCAGGACTCAGACAACGCGGACGGCGACGATGACCCAACCACCGGTATCGGGCTTTTGGACGTGTCCATGATCTCGGCTCCCGACGCAGACGGAGACGGGTTCGACATCCTGGTCTCCGGCGTAACGGTGTTGGGAGCGCCCGGATGCGCGTTCACCGCCAACGAAGTCCTAACCACCGACGCGACCCAGACCTGCGGTTTCTCAACCTCTTTCGCCGCGCAATCCGGCGACCTGACCATCGGCGAAGCCTTCTCCATCGCCTACCTGGGCAATGAAGACCTAGTGATCCCCCAGTTCGTGGGCGCCGGGCCCTTCAGCGTCCGCCTCAGCAACAAGGCCCTAGACACGGACAACGCCGACGGCGACAACGACCCGGCCACCGGGATCTCCATCTCCGACATCTCGGTGGTGGACGGCCCTGATGGTGGAGTTGCATCCGGCGTGGACATCTCGGTGTCGGGTTTCGACCCATCCACCAACATCGTGACATTTAGCGTCCAGTCTGGAGAGACCCTACAGGCCGGCGACCTGTTCACCGTCCAATACTTGAACCTGGAGAACCTGACGGTTCCGGCCACCAGCCTCGTCACCCAGGAAAGACTGTTCCTGGAAGCGATGGAAGACATACTGCCGGGGATCAACAAGATAATCGTTTCGCCCGATGCGGACACAGTCTTGATACTCGGCGGCCAGGGCGGGATCGTTCCGGTCCCGCTCGGACCGGCTGCCCCGTAGATTGGCCCGTAAATCAGCCTGTAAATCAGATCCAATAACTCCAACAAAAACCCGATAGCTACTAAGAATCAAAAGGGGTCTCCATGAGGAACCTGATCATCGCCGGGGTAGTGATTATCCTGGCCCTAATAACCCTGAGCACCGGCCTGTATGTGGTGGACGAGACTGAGCAAGTGGTGGTCACCCGCTTCGGTGACGTGAGGGCCGTTCAGACCGAACCCGGCCTCTACCTGAAAGCCCCATTCGGGGTCGACAGTGTCATCAGCTACGACAAGCGGTTGCTGCGGATCGATGCGCCGCCGAGCCAGTTCTTGGACCGGGACATCAACATCCTGGAGATTGACGTCTACGGCCGGTTCCGAATCATCGACCCACGTGCGTTCCTGCAGACGCTGACAACCGAAGACAACGCCCGCAGTATCCTGGCCCAACGGATCAACTCGTCCCTTCGCGCCGAGGTCGCCGAGCGGAGCCGTGAACAGATCATCGGCGGCAACGTTGAATTGGACGAATCCGGCGAACCGGTGACCGACGATGAAGGCAACTCCCGTGTCCAGCCCACCAACTCCCGGACGGAGTTGTTGGTAGATGTGATTGAGGCAGTCCAGGCGAACCTGGCCCAGGAAGACCCGCCCTTCGGCGTCGAGATGGTTGACATCCGCATCAAGCGCGCCGATTTCCCGGTGGAAGTGGCCGGCAGGATCTTTGAACGGATGCGCTCCGACCGGGAAAAGATATCCCGCCGGTTGCGCGCCGAGGGTGAGGAAGAAGCCCGCACCAGGAGGGCCGCCGCCGACCGGGAGGTTGAGGTCATCCTGGCTGAAGCCGACAGAGACGCCGCCCGGCTCCGCGGTGACGGCGAAGCCCAGGCCATCTCGATCCTCGCCGAGTCCCTGAACAAGGACCCGGAATTCTTCTCCTTCCAGAGGAGTCTGGAGGCCTACAAGACGTTCTTGAACCAGCGGACGACGGTCATCCTGTCCTTGGATGCCGACATCTTCAAGTTCTTACAGAGTCCCGGAGAAGGCTCCAGCAGCACCGCCGGAGAGGGCGCCTCAGGCACCCGGTAACCGGCACTAACTAACGCCCGGCGATTCTACGTCCCTCGTCCAGACCCCTGGTGGTCTTCTCGGGGGACGTAATTATTATGCGGAACCCTTGTTCCAGGCGCATGGGCACCTCTTCGGCGGTGCAGCCGGTGGCGCAGGGGACGCCAGATTCCTTGCAGGCTTCCAGTATGGTCAGCAGATTGGCCTGCACGTCCGGGTGGCTGGCGTTGCCCTTGTGCCCCATGGCCACCGACATGTCTCCCGGCCCGGCCCAGATGGCGCCGATACCCTTGACCTCCCGCAGGATGTCCCGCACGTTCTTCACGCCCTCCGGCTCTTCGATGATGCCCAGCAACAGCATGTTGCCGTCGGGGTCCAGGGGCCAAAGGTCGGCGGCATCGTAGTATTCAGTGGGTGTCAAACCCCAGTAGCGGGGGGCGATGCGGGCCCACCAGCCCCGTTCGCCCTTGGGCTCGAAGTCGGCCACGCCGGGCACCTGGGGATACCGGGCGGCCACCACCGCGGCCTGGGCCGTCCGAAACGTTGTTCAGGTGGGGCAGCACCAGTCCGTACACCCCGGCGTCCAGGGCCTGCTTCAGGACCCACTGGTTGCGCTCCCGGAAGTTGGGCGGCACCCTCACGAAGGGCGCCGGGTCCGCCTGCAGCGATCCGTTTTGCGCCACCTTCTTGCGGTTCATCAAGAACTGGAGCATGGTCCGCAGATCGTTGAAGCTGAACCCCTGATGCTCCATCTCGACGATGACCATGTCGTAATCGGCGTCGCCGACGAAGGTCATGTCATCCAGATTGCCGTTCCAGACCAGGCCGGAGCAGAACACCGGCTTGTCCTGTTCCAATAACTCAATCACCTTGTTGTAACGGACCATGGCTCCTCCTTAGGTTTACGCTGGGACCCAAATTCGCCGTGACGTCGTTTGCGCGGGATTATGGAACGGCCCACCGGGTTTGTCCACCGGAAGCGGGCGTGAGCGCGTTGACGAGCGCGGTAAAATCACCTACATTTTACGGGCGCTTGGACAAGGGCCTTCGGTAGCTCCGTCCACGCCCGGCCCAGGACACCATGAATATCCACGAATTCCAAGCCAAGGAAATCTTCACCCGCTACGGGATCCCCGTGCCCCGTGGCATCGTCGTCGCCACCCCGGCAGAGGCCAAAGCGGCCACTCAGGAGTTGGGCGGCCAATCAGTCGTGAAGGCCCAGATACACGCCGGCGGGCGGGGCAAGTCGGGCGGCGTCCAATTGGT
The DNA here is from genome assembly GCA_964394825.1 of uncultured Dehalococcoidia bacterium. Taxonomy (GTDB): domain Bacteria; phylum Chloroflexota; class Dehalococcoidia; order Lucifugimonadales; family UBA3495; genus UBA9611. The sequence goes on from CAYMZL010000005.1 coordinate 12,419, forward strand.
GCACAGCCCGGAAGAGGCATTGGAAGTGGCCGGGCGTATGTTGGATTCCAGACTGGTCACACCCCAGACCGGGCCCCAGGGCGCGCCGGTCCAGAAGCTCCTTATTGAAGAATTGGCCGACATCAAGAAGGAACTCTACGTTGCTTTGACCATCGACCGCGGCCACCGGGGCCCCGCTCTGCTGGTCAGCACCCAGGGCGGCATGGACATCGAAGAGGTCGCCGCCAACGATCCCCAGGACATTCACACCGAGCCGGTGGACCCCCTATTGGGGCTGATGCCCTTTCAGACCCGGCGTTTGGTGCGGCGATTGGGGCTGGACCAGGCCGTGGCTGGAGACGCCGCCAAGGTCTTGACGGCCCTATACCGGGTGTTCGTGGAGAACGACTGCTCTTTGGTGGAGATCAACCCGCTGATCATCACCGGCGACGGCCGGGTGGTGGCCCTGGACGCCAAGATCAACCTGGACGACGATTCCCTGTTCCGCCACGCCGACCTCAAGGAGTACCGTGACGTCAGCCAGGAAGACGATCTGGAAGCCCAGGCGGCCGACCTGGACATAGCTTATGTAAACCTAGACGGCGACGTTGGGTGCCTGGTCAATGGGGCCGGCCTGGCCATGGCCACCCTGGACGTCACGACTGCCGCGGGGGCGGCCCCCGCCAACTTCCTGGACGTGGGCGGCGGGGCCACTCCGGAGAAGGTCGCCAGCGCCGTCAAGATCATCCTCTCGGACTCCAAGGTCCGGCGGGTGTTGGTCAATATATTTGGGGGCATCCTGCGCTGCGACGTCGCCGGCGAGGGCATCGTATTAGCCTACAAGGAGACCGGCTCCACCGTCCCGTTGGTGGTTAGGATGCTGGGCACCAACGTGGTGGAAGGCAAAGAGATACTGGGCGCTTCGGGGCTGCCGGTGGTCTTCACCGACACCCTCACCGAGGCCGCCGACGCTATTAAGCGACTGAACGTTTAGCCGAAAAGCCGACTGGAGATAGACCCTGATGGGCATACTGGTCGATGAGAATTCACGGGTCTTGGTGCAGGGCATCACCGGACGGGAGGGCAGCTTCCACGCCCGGGCCTGCATGGCCTACGGGACCAACGTGGTCGCCGGGGTGACTCCGGGCCGGGGCGGGGCTATATTCGAGGACAAGGTCCCAGTGTTCAACTCGGTTGAGGAGGCCGTGGCCCAGACCCAAGCCAATATGGCGTTGATATTCGTGCCGCCGGCCTTCGCTCCCGACGCGATCGCCGAGTCCGCCGACGCCGGAATCCCGCTCATCACCTGCATCACCGAGGGCATCCCGGTCCAGGACATGGTCAAGGTCTACCGGTATATCGAGAACAAGCCGGTGCGGCTCATCGGCCCCAACTGCCCCGGCTTGATCACCCCCGGCGCCAGGTGCAAGATCGGCATCATGCCCGGCGACATCCACCTGCCGGGCCGGGTCGGGGTCCTCTCCCGCAGCGGCACCCTGACCTACGAAGCGGTGGCGCAGCTCACTGCCCTAAGCCTCGGGCAATCTAGCTGCGTGGGCATCGGCGGAGACCAGATAATCGGCACCACCTTCGTGGATGTCCTGCGACTGTTCGACGCCGACCCGGACACCGACGCGGTGGTGATGATTGGGGAGATCGGCGGCGCTTTGGAGCAGGAAGCCGCCGCCTTCATCAAGGCCGAGTTCGGAAAACCCGTCGCCGCCCTGGTGGTCGGCGCATCGGCCCCTCCGGGCAAGCGCATGGGCCACGCCGGAGCGATAATCACCGGGGAAAGCGCCCGGGCCGAGTTTAAGATCGCCGCCCTCAAAGACGCCGGGGCCTGGATCATCCCAACTCCCGCCGACATCGGCTCCACCGCCCGGGAGATGCTGCGGAGCAACGGCCTGCTCAACTGATCTACCCACCGCCCAAGGCCACCAACCGGCCCGTGGAGCAACCTCCTTGACAACCGGCACGCACTCCTATAATAAAGAGTCGCCATGCCTTACGCCGAGTTGAACGGGATCAACATCCATTACGAGGTCCGGGGCTCAGGTCCTCCACTCCTGATGATGGCGCCCGGCGGGTTCGATTCCACCATCGAAAAGTGGACCACCTCGGGCATCTGGGTGGGAGTCAAACCCCTGGAGACGCTGACCAGCCGCTACACCTGCATCGCCTACGACCGCCGGGAAGCCGGCCTATCGGGAGGCCGGGTGGAGCGGGTCTCCTGGACCACCTACGCCCACGAGGCCAAGGCCCTTTTGGACTTGCTGAATTTCCCCCGCGCCTTCGTTCTGGGCGGCTGCATGGGTTGCTCCACCGCCACCGCCTTCGCCGTCACCTACCCAGAATCCACCCTGGGCTTGGTGCTGCATTGGCCGGTGGGTGGAGTCAGATGGCGGCAGAACGGCCTGGAACGGTTCCAGCAGCACGTGAACTTCTTGAGGGAGAATGGGTTGGCCGCAGTCGTGGACCTGGCCCGCGAACAGGGCAGTTTCTGGGTCAGTCCGGAGGCGGGGCCCTGGGCCTCGACGATCATCGCCGACCCTGATTTCGCCGCCGGTTTCGCCGGCCAAGACCAGGAACGGTATCTGGCCACGGTGGGTCTGATGGGACAGATGCTCTTCGACCGCGACACGGCCACCGGTCCCGAGCCCCAAGAACTGATGGCCCTCAAAGTACCGGCGGTCATCATCCCCGGTGCCGACGCGGCCCACGCCACCTCCGCCGCCCGTTACCTGCAGGAGTGCCTGGAAGGCAGCCAATACCACGACGTCCCGGTAGAAGAGCAATCTCCCGAACGGGTACGCCAGTGGATCATCGAGTTCATGGAGTCCCACGCCTCGGTAGCCGCCTAAGGACGTTGCATCGACAGGTTGGGCGAGCCTGGGATACGGTTCTCGTTGTTACCCAAATCCGCGCCTGGTATACTGGATTTCAGTAGAGCGGCGCGCCCAATCACGACTTTTCGCGCCGCTGAAGAACCTCCCCAGTAACCATTGATGGACTACGAAACAGTTATCGGCCTTGAGGTCCACGTCCAACTGCTGACCCAGAGCAAGATGTTCTGCTCCTGCCGGGCCGATTATCAGAACGCGCCCGTGAACAGCCGGGTCTGCCCGGTCTGCCTGGGCCTGCCGGGAACCCTGCCGGTGATCAACAAGAAGGCCGTGGAATACACCATCATGACCGGCCTGGCCTTGGGCTGCGAGATTCCAGCCCTCACCAAGTTCGACCGCAAGAACTACCCCTATCCCGACCTGATGAAGGGATACCAGATCTCCCAATACGACATGCCTCTGGCCATGGATGGCCACCTGGAAATAACCGCCGACGGGCAAGACCGGCGGGTGCGGGTGGAGCGGGTGCACCTGGAAGAGGACGTTTCCAAGCTCCAGCATGTGAATGGCGGCCAGGGCGACGCCCACAGCCTGGTGGACGTGAACCGCTCCGGGGTGCCCCTGATGGAGGTGGTCAGCCACCCGGACATGCGCACTCCTGAAGAGGCCCGTTCCTACCTGACCAAGCTGCACTCAATCATCCAGTACCTGGGAGTGTCCACCGCCAACGCCCAGGACGGCAGCTTCCGGTGCGACGCCAACATCAGCCTGCGGCCCGTGGGTCAAGAGGAGTACGGCACCAAGGCTGAGATTAAGAACATGAACAGCCTACGCTCCGTGTTCTTGGCCCTCAACCACGAGGTGGAACGCCAGCGGAAACTGCTTGACGCCGGGGAGCGGGTGGTCCAGGAGACCCGCGGTTGGTCCGAGGAGCGCAACGTCACCTACTCCCAACGCAGCAAGGAAGAGGCCCACGACTACCGCTATTTCCCCGAGCCGGACCTGCCGCCCCTGGTGGTGGACCGCGACTGGGTCGAAGAGATCCGAAACCGGATCCCGGAACTGGCCACCCAACGGCAGACCAGGTTCACCCAGCAGTACGGGCTGCCCGATTACGACGCCCGGCTGCTGACCAACTCCAAGGCCATGGCCGATTTCTACGAGCAGGCCGCCGGCCTCAGCTCCCTTAGCGGGGAGGAGAGCGGGAAATTCGCCAAGAACGTCAGCAACTGGATGCTGGGCGACCTGAGCCGGTTGCTCCACCTGAACGACATGGAGATCGACGAATCTCCGGTGACTCCGGAACACCTGGCCGAGCTCATCGGCTTGGTCGACCAGGGCACGGTTAGCGTCTCCTTGGCCAAGACGGTGTTGGAAGAAGCCTTCGATTCAGGAGGCTCTCCAGCGCGGATCGTCCAAGAAAAAGGCTATACTCAGATAAGCGATTCTTCGGCCGTTGAGTCGGCGGTCGGCCAGGCCTTCGACGCCAACCCCCAGGCCGTGGCGGATTACATGGGCGGAAAAGAATCCGCCGCCAAGTTCTTGGTGGGCCAGGTGATGAAGATCACCAAGGGCCAGGCCAAGCCGGACCTGGTGAACCAACTGGTGGCCGAGGGCCTGGAAAAGCTTAAATAGAGGGCTTCAATTCGAGGTCCGTGACCAGCGGGGACAATAGAGCAGGCGGGATGCTCCCGCCGAGGTCAACCCATGAGCGATTTCATGAACGTGGTGCAACTCCTGGTATCCATACTGCTGGTGGTTGTGATCCTGGCCCAGGTCAAAGAGGGTGGCGGCGGGCTGTTCGGCTCGGCATCCTCCACCATCCACACCCGCCGGGGACTGGAGAAAACCCTATTCCAGTTCACCGTCTTCCTGGCGGTAGCCTTCGTGGTGATCTCTATTATCAGCGTCCGAGTAGGTTAGCGATGACATCAGTGCCCAGGCGTGCAATCCTTGGCATCAGCGTCCGGGTAGGTTAGCCGAGGGCGGCCTCCTCCGCCCGATTCCGCCATGAATTCCCCCCTGCTGGTCTTTACCACCGACTTTGGCCTGACCGACCCCTACGCCGGAGTCATGAAGGGCGTAGCGCTGACCATCAACCCCGGCCTTCGACTGATTGACCTGACCCACCAGGTCCTGCCCCAGAACATCGCCCAGGGCTCTTTCCTTCTGGGCATCAACCACCGCTACTTCCCCAAAGACGCCATCCATGTTGCCGTGGTCGACCCAGGGGTAGGGACAGACCGCCGTCCGGTGCTGCTGTCCACGCCTTGGGGGCGCTTCGTGGCCCCGGATAACGGTTTACTCAGCGGCGTGATTGCCGGCTATCTGGACACAATGCCGGTGGCCGCCGGACCCGTAACCCTGCCCCCGGAGCTCACCTCCGTGCACCTGACCAACAACGAATACTGGCGTCTCCCGGTGAGCAAGACCTTTCACGGCCGGGATGTTTTCACCCCGGTGGCGGCCCATCTGTCCCTGGGCGTCGCGCCGGAGGAGATGGGCGATGCCGTCGACAATCTGTTCTACCTGCCCCTGCCCCAACCCGTCATTCAAGGCGGAAAGATCACCGGCCAGGTGGTCTACCGGGACGTTTACGGCAACCTGGTGACCAACATCCCGGCCGAAGCCCTGGCGGCGGCCGAAGCAGTTGAGGTCCGGATCAAGGGCCGGAGCATCATCGGCCTAAGCCAAACCTTTAATGACGACACTCATTCAGGCGACGCAAGATTGATTGCTCTGGCCGGCAGCCAGGGGTACCTGACAGTCGCCATGTCCAACGGCAGCGCGGCGGCCCTGCTGGAAGCCGGCGAGGGCGAGGCTGTCGAGGTCGTAACCAAATCCGGTTGACATCGTTAGGCGGCATGCTACCATTGGGCAAACTCCGCCTGGCGTTCAAGAAAGACCAGGCATCCCCACGCACGACGCAGGAGGGACCATGGAACTCGACCGCGAAGCCTTGCTTAAGCTGTACACGACCATGGCGACGATCCGAAACTTCGAGGAACGTGGCATCCCCGAAACCGGCCAGCGGGGCATGTCGGCCTCGATCCATTCCTCCGCGGGACAGGAGGCGGTGGCCGTCGGGGTGTGCGCCAACCTCACCGACGAGGACTATATCGGCAGCACCCACCGCGGTCACGGCCACTGCATCGCCAAGGGAGTCGACCCCAAGCTGATGATGGCCGAGTTATTTGGCCGTTCCACCGGACCGAATAAGGGCAAGGGCGGCTCGATGCACATCTCAGACATGAGCAAGGGAATGCTGGGCACCAACGGCGTGGTGGGGGCTAGCATTCCCCTGGCTTTGGGCGCGGCCCTGACATCCAAGATCAAGAAACTGGACCGGGTGGCCGTGGCTTTCTTCGGAGACGGTGGATCCAGCCAGGGCGTGCTCCACGAGTCCATGAACCTGGCCTCCATCTGGAAGCTGCCGGTAATCTTCTTGTGCGAGAACAACGGCTACGCCATGTCCACCCCCAGCGAGTACGCGGTATCCATAACCCACATCGCGGACCGGGCCCAGGGCTACGACATGCCGGGGGTCCACGTCGATGGCATGGACGTATTCGCCGTTTACGACGCGACGGCCCAAGCAGTGGCCAGGGCCAGGGCCGGCGAGGGCCCAACACTGATCGAGTGCCAGACCTACCGCTTCTACGGCCACACCGTATTCGACAACCCCCTGACCTACCGCTCCAAGGAGGAGGAGGACCACTGGCGCGCCCGTGATCCCCTGAAACTGTTCCGGGAGGCGGTCCTGCCCCAGGGCGATATCACGGCCGAGGAACTGGACCAGATCGATGCCGAAGCCGTGACCCTCATGGAAGAGGCCGTGAAATTCGCCGACGAAAGTCCCCTTCCTGAGCCGGTGGAACTCTACGACGACGTCTACGTCGACTACCCCAAGGACCTGATGAAACGCGGCGTGAACATGAGTGTTTGACCCAAGGTTGACCAGGTTTCACAGGCAAGCCAAGGCCGGACTCAGGCGATTCGCGGATTCAGGCGCATCTAGGAGAGTCAGATGACGACAACGACCACGACTATGGAAACAACGGGGACCCGGGAGATCCAGTTCCGGGAAGCCATCAACGAGTGTCTGCGCCAGGAGATGGAACGGGACGACAACGTCATCATGATGGGCGAAGAGATCGCCGGAGGCGCGGGCCGCCAAGACCAGGGTATTGAAGACGCCTGGGGCGGGCCTTTCCGCACCACCGTCGGCCTGATCCAGCAATTCGGCAAAGAACGGGTGCTGGACACGCCGCTATCCGAGGCCGCCTTCATCGGCACGGCCATCGGCGCGGCGTCCACCGGACTTAGGCCCGTGGCCGAATTGATGTTCATCGACTTCATCGGCGTCTGTATGGACCAGTTGGTCAACAATGCCGCCAAGATGCGCTATATGTTCGGCGGCCAGGTGAAGGTGCCATTCACCATGATGACCCGCATCGGGGCCGGGTTCGGGGCCGCGGCCCAGCACTCCGAGTCCTACTACTCCATATTCAGCCACATCCCCGGACTGAAGGGCGTGGTGCCCTCAGACGCCTACACCGCCAAGGGCCTGCTGGCCGCTTCCATCCGCGACGATGACCCGGTGGTTTTCTTCGAGCACAAAGGCCTCTACGGGAACGTCGGCCCGGTGCCGGAAGAACCTTACCTGCTGCCGCTAGGCAAGTCCCGCACCGTGCGTGAAGGGACCGATGTCACCCTGGTGGGCATCTCCAAGATGACCTGGGTCTGCACCGCCGCCGCCGAGGAACTGGCCAAAGAGGGCATCGATTGCGAGGTCATCGACCTGCTGAGTATCTCACCCATCGACTACGACCACATCAACGAATCGGTCCTCAAGACCCACCGTTTGGTGGTGGTGGACGAGGACACGCCCATCTGCAGCATGGCCTCGGAGATCTGCTCCAGGGTGGCCGAAGAGGTGTTCGATTACCTGGACGCGCCGCCTTCGCGGGTCACCGCGCCCCACACTCCAGTGCCCTACAGCCGGGCCATGGAGAACGAGTACATGCCCAACGAGTCCCGGGTAATCACCACGGTGAGGAACCTGCTCAACCGGTAGTCCCCAGGGTCTCTCTCAGATCAGGCGGAGCCACCACATTTCTGCGGCTGCCTTCTAAGCAGGCGACTCCAATTGGCCCCGCGCTGTCATCTCCTGGGGCAGGAGTGTGTGGTAGATGAAGGTGTTTACCGGCGTCGGAACGCCGGTCTCTTGGCCAAAGCGTACGATAGCCCCATTTTGGACCTCCAGCTCGGAGGGCCGGCCATTCATAATATCAAGCGCCATGGAGGCCGTCGCATTTGGAGGTCTTC
>CAYMZL010000006.1:0-19850 GCA_964394825.1 uncultured Dehalococcoidia bacterium
CTGTTCGATTATGGAGCAGATGTCCCCTCCCATGGTCTTACAATCCACCAGACCGACCGCGCGGTCTATCAGCGCGGCCAGGTCGCGCTTGAAGGATCGAAGGGCATCAATGGCCGTCTCGACTTCAGCGATCTTCTGTTCCACCAGGCCACGCACATGGACGCACGTCGATTCCTTGGCGTCGTGCAACCGCAGGATACCCAGGATCTCGTTCAAGGACAGGCCGAGGCGTTTGGCCTTGAGGATGAACTCAATCCTGGCCACCGACTCGCCGTCGTAGGAGCGGTAGCCGGAGGGAGTTCTGAGGGGTTCCGGCATCAGTCCTTCGCCCTCATAAAACCTGATGGTCTTGGCATTGGTGCCGGTGGCGCGGGCCAACTCTCCAATCTTCACCAGCCGCTCCCTTATCGTCATTGATGTGGATTGTAAACCTTCCAGTAAGATGGAATGTCAAGGGGGTGTCGAATTCAAAGACGGCAGGCGTTTACGCCGGTCTGGAGAACAACGACCAGCCGCTCCACCAACCCTCGTTCGGCCGGCGGCGGCAGCGGTGGATGCGGGAGCCGGGCTTAGTCGTCCACCAGTGTCCGGGTCACATCCACGGTGGCGTAGGACCAGGCGATCTTGAAGGGCGTGCTGCCGGTGTTGATCAGCCGGTGGTGGGCGCCCGGCGTGATGAAGGCGGCGTCGTATTGCCGCACATGGTTCTCCTGACCGTTGATCATCAAGATGCCCTGGCCCTCGATGACGATCACCGACTCCTCGGCGTTGTGGTAGTGGGTGGTGTTGGCGGCGCCGGCCTCGAAGGTGGTGATCCCGCTGCCCCGATGCATCGGGGGGTGGCGCCGGTCTCTTTGGTCACGCTGCTGGCGACGGTGACCCCGGGGGCTCGTTCGAGGCTGCTGACTTCTTCTCTTTTGATAACGCGTGGCTCAGGCATATCGAGCTCCTTTATTCCTGGGCCAGAAAATCCCGCACCGCGGCGCTGGCGGGCTCCCGGTCGGTCATGTTATACAGGATGATGGCGTTGCGGACCGAGTCGGCCTGGAAGAACCGCTCGTAGAGTATCTGACGGGCCCCGAAGGCGCTGCAGCTTGCGTCCCAGGCCAACCGGAACAGCCTCACCCGGTCGCGGGCCGAAGTGCTGTCGGTCTCCAGATAGCGGTTGATGTCCTCGGCCAACGGGCCTTCCATGTCGGCCTCCGTGGGCAGGGCCATCAGGCTGCTGGAACCCAACAGGTGCAGTATCTCGCCCATCCGCGGGTACATGCGGATGAACATGTTGCGGGCCACCTGCAGCGGCAACTCGGCGGGACACATGACGCCCCATTGGTCAATCTTGGCATCCACCTCCGCGGCTCGCAGGCAGGACCTGGTGACCTCCAGGTTTTCGATGATCTCGGCAATCATGCCTTGGACTTGGGGCTGTTCGTTTGAGCCGAGGGTCTCGGTCATCAGGTTGGCCAACCCCAATACGAACTCGCACTTGGCCACGTTCTTGGTCACCACCTGGTGTCCCGAGTGCCGGTGCCGGTTGGTGGCCAGCTGCATGTTGTTGCAGAGCGCGACGTCGCTCAGGAGAAACACCCGCTCCCAGGGCACCAGCACGTTGTCGAAGAAGGCCACGGCATCCATCTCCTCGAAGCGCGAGCCCAGGGGATGGTCGAAATGGGAACGGCCGTGGTCGAAGCTCTCACGGCATTGGAACTTGAGTCCCGGTGTGTTGCAGGGGATGGCGAAGGCGAAGGACGTGGGACTGGGCGCGTTGTCCGGCAGCATGTGGGATGTCGTGGGATACAGCGCAATCTCTTCGGACAGCGGGGCCAGGGTGGCCAGCACCCGCGCTCCGTGGACGATGATCCCAGCGTCGGTCTCTTTCACCACCGAGAGGGCGATGTCCGTCCGGTCCTCCAGGGGAGTCGCGCCGGGCGTCCGGTTGCGCTGCAGGTTAAGCAGGGTGTGGGTCAGTACCAGGTCGTTCTCCCGGACGTGCTCGTAATAGGCCTGGATATTGTTCTTGAACTCGGGCCGGTTCTGGGCGAAGTAGTCCCCGGCGGCGGCCATGGCCATCATATTGACGTTCATGAAATCGGGACTGCGGCCCATCATCCCGCAGTTGGCCTTGGCCCAATGGTGCATCATCACCCTTCGCCGTTCCAGGTCCTCGATGGTCCGGGGGGTGATGAACGACAGGCCCACCCGGTCGCCGGTGGTGGGAGATTCGTAGGTCATCTCGTCCCGCAACTTGGCGTCGTGCTGCATGTCCAGCAGATTGGCAATGGTCTGCACCCCGTTGCGCAGGCCGGGGTGGGTGGTGATGTCTTTGACCTTCTTGCCGTTAAGGTAGACTTCGGGAGAATTCTCCTTCAGGCCCTTGATGTATTCCGCCCCTGTCCTGGCTGGCATGGTCTGACCTCCGTGCGACGGGTTCCCCGATAAATCGGGGCTGACCGGCGCTGGGTGATTCACTTCACGCGGTTATGATGATTGATCGATGAGATATTACCATGCCCCCGCCCGTTGCCCCGCACTCGTTGCCTCAGGGGCATAATGGGCGTACCATGCGCCTGTTCAAGCGTGGCTATCAGAAAGCGGAGACAGAAGATATGTACGTGATAATCGTGCCCATCCAGATACAAGAAGGGCACCGGGAAGAGTTCCTGGAGGCCCTGATGGTGGACGCCAAGGGGGCCAACAATGACGAGCCAGGCTGCCTGCGGTTCGACGCGGTCCAAGATGCCGAAGACGATCACCGCATCTGGCTTTACGAGGTCTACAAGGACGAGGCAGCCTTCAAGGCCCACCTCGAGGCGCCCCACTTCGCCGTGTTCAAGGAAGCGGCCGACAAGTGGCGGGTCGATGGTATTCAGGGGTCCGCCAGAGGCAGCATAAACCTTTATCCCACAGACGCGGAGTGGCGGTAGACCGCAGGGACTGCGGGCCGGCGGCGGTAAAGCGCCATCCGGTTTCCGCGCTGGTCTCCATGAATTTTAATGTTGCCGGTGTGAAGAACGAAATGATTTGGGAGGGCTGCAATGGCTAAGACCATCCTTCAAAGCGCCAAGGTCGCCGCGCCCGGCGGGATAATGTCCCAGGGAGTGGAGGTGCCGGCAGGCAAGATGGTGTTTGTCTCGGGTCAGGTGGCCAGGGACTTGGACGGCAGCGTTGTCGGCGTGGGCGATGTCACCGCCCAGACCCGCAAGGTGTTGCAGAACATGCAGTCGGTGTTGGCCGAGTCCGGGGCCACCATGGACGACGTGGTGAAAGTCACGGTTTTCGTCACCAACCTGGAAAGGCACTTCGCCGCCATCCATCAGGTGCGGGGCGAGTTCTTCAAGAGCGGCTATCCGGCCAGCACCATGGTGGAGGTGAAATCCCTGGTCCACGAGGACATGCTCATCGAGATTGAGGCCATCGCGGTGACAAGTTAGCCCCGACAGAATCGGGGCTGACAGCTATCAGCTATCAGGAATATAAACAGGGGCGTCCCGGTACATTGGGACGCCCCTGTTTGGTTGCCGGGTTGTTGCTAAGTCTGTTTCTAGCTCTTGGCTGACACCCCGTCGGGTTGGAGTTCCTTTTCCCAGGGGCCGGGGAAATGGACGGTGGGGCGGTCGCCGTGCATGAAGAGCTTTTCCTGACGGTACCACTCGCTCCTCGGCGTCTCATAGTAGACTTCGATGCCGTTGCCGTCGGGGTCCTCGATGTAGATGCCCAAGGACAGGCTGTGGTTGGAGACCCGCTTGATCTCCACGCCCTTCTGGTGCAGGTTGTTGTAGAAGTCTTCCAGGTCGGCCAGGCTATCCATGCGCCAGGCCATGTGGTTCAAGCCCACCTGCCCCTGATGGGGGCCTTCGGCGTCGGCGCCCACTTCCATCAGGGCGATCTCGTGGGACTCATCCAGGTTGGCCGACATGAATGCGGCCCGCCCAGCCAGGAAGTCGTAGGTGTGCAGACCCAAGACGTCCTCGTACCACTGGCGCGATGCCTCTGCGTTCCGAACGTAAATGTTCACGTGTCCCAGGTGGCTCGGTGTGTAACCCATCTTTCCTCTCCAATTATCGAGTTGGTTTACGCCGCCAAAAGTACCACATTTGGAGAAGTCCGCGCAACCGGCCGGCGCAGCCGGGTTTCCATGGGCGGGCTGGGGTAGGGTTAACCGCCGGGGAAACCGGGTTTCCATGAGCTGTTGCGCCGGTTCGCCGACTCTGGGATGGGTCGACGGCAAGACCCAAGGCCGTGCCCCCGCTCAGGCGCGGATGGTACAATATCTCCACCGGGGCGTTAGCCTCGTCTCCCCCTCACAATGGGCCGTTAGCTCAGTCGGCAGAGCACCGGACTTTTAATCCGGGTGTCGCGGGTTCGACCCCCGCACGGCCCACGCCTAACTCTTCAGATTTAATAGCCACGTTGACAGCCGCGCAATTTAAAACAGTCTGAAAATAGCCACATCGGATTAATTCTGCGGGGCTTTATGTTTCTTGGTCTCCAAGGGACAATGCGTGCCAGGTCAGTAGCATCCAACCAACTGAACCAAGGCGCTTTCGGAACCTCTGGCCGCTGTCCACAATACCTCGCTTGGAGCGACTTCAATTGCGCTTACTATTGCGTCAATCTAGAGCAGAGTCGAATAAACCGCTTTGACTATATAAGTCCTGGACTACTGCCTCCGCCAACCGGTTTTCTTCATGGACCGCCTTCCAAAGTGAATACAATTGGGTAGTCGTGATAAGCAGGACTCCATTGTCGCCAAGAAGCTGGACGACTTCTCGGCTAAAGCTATCTCTGGTTCTTTTACTCGGATCTAAATGAAGTTCAGTGTTGGCGACAATAATTAGCTTGTTTGATTCTTCTGCGGTCCCCGAACGATCATGAATATACTGCCAAGCTTGGGAAACTTTGTTGCTATTTTTGCGAATTGCTCCGGTTGAACCTGTAACTTCGACGCCAAAACTGAAACTCAGATCCTCGTGATTTGCGGTCAAATCTATGTTCGCGCCGGACGTCGTGTGAGCGACGGTGAGACCTAGTCGGCCTAACAAAAGTGCAACACTATTCTCTAGATCTTCACCGGTACCGTATAGCGAATAGGCTAGCGAATCGTATTCTAGCTTCCGGGATTCTAATCGGCGTATTTCATCATCTAAATCTTTCGCTTCTGAAACTAAATAGTTAGTCACCCAGACTGGGGCTTCTCTGGGAGCGACATGCCGATGGCCTCCTTCATAATACCTTCGGGCAACATCCATCAGGTTCATCATCGACAGGAGGTACGAAGTCTGGGCAAGATTGGGCGGCGGGAGAATCACGAGAGTGCCATTCTCCAGTTGGTGTTCTAGGCCCACCACGATTTGCGTTCCGTTGACAACGGCCAGACGCGCTGAAGGTTTTGCTTCAGGCTCAATGACGATCTGGTGATATTCCTGTACGTACTTAAGATAATCCTCAATCACCTTCGTTCGACCGGCTCCTACTGGCTGGATATCGCGTCCGTGGTTTTGTTGAAGCGTCAATCCCAGGAATTTTAGCCAATCGTATACCGGCGCGCGACTGCGATCTAACCTCTTTGGCGTAAATGACGAGGAACCTGGAAGGCAAATAACAGTGCGACCATGCTGAATAGCAAGCTTGGTGTCTTCAAGAATTTTTGGGATATTCTCGTAATAACCGATGGAGTGGTAAGTAGGGTCTGTAATGTGGACAATCGTCACGTCATAGTCAAAAACACTGACTTGAAACCCATCAGTATTATTTAGGTTGACGATGTCTAGCTGGACATCATAGGGAGGCTCCCACTGATTTGAACCGCCCCGTTGAATCTGGTCGATTTGTTCGGAAATAATAAGAAGCCGCATCGATTAATACACTTTGGCCCATTAGCTACTGATTTGGACACTGGCACACTTAGAGTGCTGCACCCTTGGGAGACGGAATGAGCATTGAGCGCCTATTTGATTAAACCAATTTCTGTGGCCAGGTGTAATCAAATCTTGCGAACAAAGAGCCATATTAATATTGGGAACACTAATAAAATCACGGCTAATGGCAGAAGCCGGGCCATACTCATCTGAGCCAACTTCCATGCGCTGTCCGATCCTTCGATTAAGACCGGGTCTGATGCTCTGAGAATTAGCGCAAATACAGCGACGAATAGAGCAAACAGTATCGCAATGTTCGCCCAATATCTTCTAGTCAAATCTGCCGCAAGGTTCGTGATACGATTTTCGATTTTGGCGTCGAATACGGCCAATGCCTCCGAATATACATTGAGATCTTCTGCGCCGACCACGTCGCCTTGAATCATGCGGGGAAAATCGACTCCGCCAATAGATATAAACTCCTTCATTGGGTAAGCTTCGGGATTGGTGAGTGAATAAAATTTGTAGGTGCGTCCAGTAACCATTTCATTCGTCGAATCCCGCGATATGACTCGACCTTGCTCTATCAATGTATCTAGCGCCTGTTCGATAAGTTCCTCTGTCATGTCTGACAAGTAGACTCTCAAGTGAATCAAGCGCATTCCATTCGGAGCGTAACTAACTAGTAACTTGAATACCCCTTCCACACGTTTCTCAGCATTACGCTCTGAACTTCGTTCGGATCGACTTGGCATTATTCCCCCTTACACCCATTTAGGCAGGTTTTAATCGTCCGAAAGACCCAAAACCAACCCGATATAGCAATTTCGGATAAGCAAATATTATAGCCCCAGAACCCGGATTCCGATGGTCAAAATAAGCCAATAAATGACAGCCAGGTTCAGCGGACACCAGTGAATTGGTTTAGGCATGAATTAAGGCCCTCGGGTTGTTCTGAGGGCCTTGGTTTTTGATTTTGCCGATATTTTGTTGACATAGGTTTTAGAGGGTCTATTTTCAGGCACGGTTGCTAGAGCTTCGCCTCAACTGCGCCTAATACCGCACATAGTCGCTTAGGACGATCGTAGGAAGGAGGTCAGTCCAGTAATGCAGTAGGAACAACCTTCGATTATTATTTAGCCTTGTCATCAGTTCGATCAAAGCTATTTCCGCCCGCTGGCTTCGGACGACAACAATGAACACAGAGGGGTACCGAAAGAGCAATGCCAGCACCAGACCGCGACTTGCTTGACTGGCTGACCGTGGCCTTCACGATATCCACCGGGTTCGTAATTGCAGCGGCAGCTCTAGTTGCCTACGCGCTCCAACGCGCCCGGTATTTAAGGGACATTGCTCCGGACATTAGGTTCGGGAGGACGTTCAGGATATATCCCATCATCCAGCCAACAGGCTTTCAAATCTCGTTTGCAATTTCTAACCGGTCAGACCGCAATGTCGCCGAGAAGGTAAAAATAACAGCAATGGTAAGCCAGCCAGGTGGACCACCCGACTCTTCAATCGTCGTTGCCGCTGAAATTGCACCCGGCACCGAGGAGTGGGTCGCGTTTCACTTTGGCGGGTCTACGGTACCAACTATTAGCACAACAAGTCCCGGACGCGTATCGACCCCAAGGGCTCTCAAGTTGACTGTCGACTACCGATCACCATGGGAGTTTTTATTGTTTCTCGTCAATTTCTTCTCCGGACGAGCTAGGTACCATCGAGAGGCTTCCGGTGCTTGGGATTGGGTGGCGAACCCAGATGAGACGTACAAACCTGTAGAAAATAGGGTGGACAGTTCCTACCTAATTCCTTGAGGGATTATTTCGGCGGTCGTTTAGCCTTCCCCATCGCCAACGCAAAGTTTTAGCAGCTTGCTCTTGAAAACCTGGTACGACGTGGCTGTAGGTGTCCATCGTGACGGAATGGGCGCCACCGGACTACTCGGACCGGACTTTTAATCCGGGTGTCGCGGGTTCGACCCCCGCACGGCCCACCAGCTTTCCAACACCAAGTATGGTTAAAACGCCGGCTAGATACCGGCGCCTCTGCTGCTCCTCCGGGCGAAACCGCTAAGCCACTCCAGCAAGGGGCGTGATTCCGGCGGAACTGCCGCCTCTTCCATCTCCACCGTATGCTCCTGCCCGTCTACCTCGATGGTTAACCTATAGGCAAAACGGTCGGCGCCCGCCGCCGACGATGTGACGGTGGCTGGTAGTTGGAAAAAACCAGCAGACTCGATCAGTCTGCGCAGTTCATCCTCGTCTTCGGGGGTTAGGGAGTCTGACTCACAGGAGGCCGTAACCGGTATCCCGGCGAATCCGCCGCTCCGTGTGAATCGTACCCGGATCACCCTTTCCTTCCCCTTCGCGACGCTCCACCCGCTACCGCCACCGTAATGCCTACACGAGCCCACCCGTTGCTGACGGCCTGTTGCTCCGCACTGCCACTGCCGAAGAGGTCGCCGGCGACTTGAAATGTCGTGTCCGCTGCGTCTTGGAAATCCGAATTGCGGCGCAGCCTGTCCCTCAAGGTGATGTACCAAATTTCACCCGCAGCCTCCCAGGCGTTGTCCCCGATCTCCGTGGCCACGAAGTAAAAGGCGTGATTGGGAATGCCCGAGTTGATATGAACGCCGCCGTTGTCGTACCAGTTGGGCAAATTCTGATATTGATCCATGTGGCCGGGCTGTGGGTCCTTGCCTAGAACAGGGTCGTCGTATGCGGTCCCAGGTTCCTTCATCGACCGTAAAGCCACCCCATTAACGTTGGCCGTGAGAAGGCCCTCTCCAACCAACCAACTGGCCTGTTGGGCTGTTTGTCCAAGGGCCCTCTGCTTGGTGAGCACGCCAAACACGTCGGAAAAGGACTCGTTCAAGGCCCCGGGTTGGGACCGGTAGGCGAGGTCGGCTTCATTCTGTGTGACCCCGTGGGTCAGTTCGTGGCCAATGACCTCCAACGCAATCGTAAACCGGTTGAAAAGGCGTTCCGCTTCCGGGAGGTCCTCATCGCCATCGCCGTACACCATCTGCTGGCTATTCCAGAAAGCGTTGTCATAGCTCTGGCCGTAATGGACTGTGGATACCAATGGCATACCCCGGCCATCGATGGAGTTACGGCCATAGGATTCTAGATATAAGTCATAGGTGTGTCCGGCTCCGTCGTAGGCCTCGTCAACGGCCGGATCAGAGGTTGCGGGATCGCCTTCGGCACGAACGATGACTCCAGGCAGATCGTAGCCAGTCTGTGCGTCGTAGACCGACCGGGCCTTTTGACCCATCGCGGTGACGCCCAGAACCGCTGGGCGAGCCGAGGCCTGGCGTTGTCCCCGAATTTGCTCCGAGACAGCCGCAGTCCTCCAGGCCCACTCTCGTTGATTCTCTGTGCCTTGCTGCATGACCTCACGGAGCAAGTACCCGGGGACGATACATTGAATAGAACCGGGAACAGAACCGGTGTTTGGAGGTGTACGGCCGGTCTCTTTATTTTTCTTGCCCACTTTCATGTTAATGCTCCTCCAGCGGCATACCGCTACCGCTTCCCTGCACACTTTAGCCGCGGCCTTCTCTAAGGCGCTGCTCAACGGACAGGGCAGTTTCCCCGGAGGTAGTATACCCCAATTGCTCACCGGATTCTCACCAAATGGGTGTGCTTGTCGCCGGCGTGTTGGTGGTGGAACGAATGCGGAACGAATGGTGGTCCATCGGGCTTCCGTGAAACGGAGACCCTCGGCCTGGAGAGGGTCAAGACGTGTGATGGGGAGCCGCAAAGGATACCCCGGCCCCGGCCTCGGCCAGTACCTGCCTTCCAAACAACCAAACCATCATCAGGAAGGCAGGGAGCTTCGTGGGCTTGGCTTAGCTTAGGGAACCATTGATCCAAGACCCCGACTCAGAAGATTTCCGGGCGTATTTCCCCGCTTCTCGTAGCTGAAACGGGCCCAAAACGGACCGAAACCATCCAGCGAACCTTTGATCCGAATATCGCGGGTTCGACCCCCGCACGGCCCACCAGATTTGTCCCTGGGAACAACTAACTAGATTGGCCAGCCTTCCACCGACAGGTCTACCCGGTAGCCTTCGGCGTCGTAGAGCATGCTCTCGCCAACGGCGGCAGCCGAGTTGGGCACGGCCTTGGTTTGGGCCGCTTCCTCGATGACGCTCATGTCTTCAACCTGGAAGCCGAAGTGGTTGATGCCCCAGGGCATCTCGGGCCGGCTGATCAATGCCACGCCCACGAACCCGTCGGACAGGTAGATCGTCCCGTTGGGCCCCCGCTCTTTCTCTTCCATGCCGAAGACCTTTTTGTAGTACTCCGCCTCTTTGTCCCGGTCCTGAACGTTCAGGGCAATGTGCCGTATCCTGGGTCGTTCCATTCAGCGGTCTCCTTCGTCTCCGATTTGGGCCTGGACCCACGTCTGGTTAGCGGGAATTATAGACATTTGCTGGTCAGCGGACAACAAGACCGGCTCTTCCGCCCCCTCAACAATGGTCCGTTAGGTCAGCCGGCAGAGCGCCGGACTCTTGATCCGGGCGTCGCGGGTCCGATCCCCTCACGGCCCATTCGCAAATCCCCGGTTTTGACAGCAAAGTTGACAGCCATGCGGTTTGAAATGGGGCCGAGACAGAAGAGCCCCCGGACCAGTCCAAGGCCATGCTGCTGGCGTGATTATTCAATCTTTTGTGACCAAGCTCACAGTCCACCCGTGTCCGCCGTCACGGTCTGTGCCGGGCCGTAACCGTTTATATAGAAAGTGAAATAACCAGATCGGTAGATGGGGCCGGGAAACCGTTTCGGTACGCCAAAGGGGTGAGCAGGATGCATGGAAGATTGTACGGTTGCGGAAAATGCAGTGGCAACGTAGTGCTGGCCTACAACGGATGGAGTTGCATCCAGTGCGGTCGAAAATACTTTCTACGCAACGGCCGCATCGAGGAAATGTGGTGGAAGAACCAAAAGGTGAAATATCAAACGCCTGAGCCGTTGGCCGCCCGCTAACATGGCCGGACCTTCGTAACGGGGGTAGGGTAGGACCCAACTTCCGGAGCACACGCCAAGGGGTTTATCGAAAAGAAGTGATCTACCGCATCCGTGGTGTCCATCAGCCCCATCGGCAGTGGGCGGCAGACCGAGGCGCTCATACCAACGCAGCGGCTCCCTAGAACTCGGTGATCAGCACCCACATGGGGCCCTTCCCCACGTCGTAGACCTCCATCGGTTCCAACTCCCCGCTTTCCCGGTCGATGCGGTAGGAGGCCAGCTTCCCGGTTTCCAGCCCCGCGGCGTAGAGGAAACTTCCCGGTGGGTCGATGCTGAAGGCCCGAGGGCATGGCCTAACAATCCGGCAAGGCGAGCCTGGCTGGCTGGTTTACATTGCCGGTGCTGTGCGCTTGGAATATACTAGGATAAAGTGCCGGTTACGCCAAACATCGAATTGTGCACTAGAATTACCCAGTGGAATTAATATGGTAGTATCTACGAGCTGTCGTGGGAGTGTGTTGGTGGAGCCCTCGGCGATTGGGGGCGAATGGATTATACAAATCAACTAGACAGTTAGAGGTCCAAATATGGAATACATAGTTTTAACTGGAGTATTCCGAAAGAGAGGCCGCCGCTGGCTAGCTGATTGTCCCGAGCTCGGGACTGCTACATTTGGACGCTCGTTAACTGAGGCTGAGGCGCGATTGCGAGAAGCAATCGAATTGCACGTCGATACGCTAGAAGATGTAGGGGAAGCTGACCGGTTTTTCAGAGAACACGGGATCAAGATTCATAGCGAAGACCCGGCAAAAACTACCATTTCTATCGACGCACCGGTAGAGCCCGACACCTTCGTAAGGCCCCTTAGGGCGCCTCTCCGCCAGGAGGAACCAGAGTTGGTGGCGTAGATGGCCCGAGCGCTTCCCCAGATCACCGGAAGAAAACTAATCCGCCTCTTGAAAAAGGGCGGATTTGTTGATGGACGCAAGTCCCGCCACGGGAGGACTCTCACCAAGCGTTCACCAGACGGAATCACTCTGGTAACCTTTGTGCCCGAAACGCGTGCAGATTTGCCTGCTGGGACGCTGGCAGCTATTTTGGGACTAAAGCAAACCCAGTTAGGTCGTCAAGGTCTGCTTGATTTGATACGGGAACATGGACTTTGACTCTCTAACCGGCCTTTGCATCTTGCCGGCCGTCGGTTCGGCGCAGGTCGGGGCGGCGTTGACCGACCCGTCGGGATGACAACGTGAACCCAAAATTCACAAAAGGCCCGCTAGCAACGCCGATAACCCGTTAAAATTCGGTTATCAGCACCCACATGGGGCCCTTCCCCACGTCGTAGACCTCCATCGGTTCCAACTCCCCGCTTTCCCGGTCGATGCGGTAGGAGGCCAGCTTCCCGGTTTCCAGCCCCGCGGCGTAGAGGAAATTTCCCTGTGGGTCGATGCTGAAGGCCCGAGGGACCGCCTCGGTGGGCGCCTGGCCGATCGGCGATAGGTAGCCGTTGTCCGGGTTCACCCTGAAGCACGCGATGCTGTTGTGTCCCCGGTTGGGCGCGTACAGGAACTTTCCGTCCGGCGTGACCTGGATCTGGGAGCAGGAATTCTTACCCTCGTAGCCACTGGGCAGTGTGGGCACGGTCTGGATTGGGTGCAGGCTGCCCTTGTCCGGGTCGAACGAGTAGACGGTTACGCTGTTGCCCTGTTCATTGGACGAATATACGATGTCCTTGTCCGGGTGAAAACAGATGTGGCGGGGGCCCTCCGGCTCTCTGGGGTTGGTCCGGGTCGGAGAGAGGGGGGTCAAGATTCCGGTTTCGGCGTTGAACCGGAATTGGAAGATGGCGTTGGCGCCGGTCATCGCTCCCTCCGCGATATGGGGGACGTAGGCGAACCGGTTGGCGGGGTCGGTCTGGATGTAGTGGGCTCCGATCTCGGTCTCCCGCCAGACCACCGGCGGGTCGGCCAGCGCGCCGTCTTCGCCGATGCTGTGGACCGCGGCGGTCTTCTGGTAATAGTAGGCCGACAATAGGAACTTGCCGGTCTTGTCGGTGGAGATGTGCACCGGGTCTCCCTTGAGGGGGATCGACCCGATGGGCGAAAGACCGCCGTTCTTGCGGTCAATCTTGAAACTGTGCATCCCGTAGTCGTCGGCCTTGCGGCGGCCGGCGAAAAGATATTTCCGGTCCGGGTCCACCGCCATGGGAGCGGGACGGCCCTTGAGTTCCGCGTCGCCTTGATGCTTCAACTTACCGGTCTTCGGGGTCATGGTGAAGATGGCGATTCGGTCTTCTTCTTGGATGGAAACGTACATGTAAAAAGCCAATGCTTTGCCTCCGCCGGAGTGGTGTTGCCGGGAATGATATTAACACTCAATCGGACCCATGGGGTGCACCGCGCCGGGGCAATCTGCGAAACAAGGCCGTCCCCAGACCCACAGGGCATCCCCGTTACTACCGAGCACTTTCTGACCGTCTCGTACCAGATGGGACAGACCAATTCACTTTCCCGGCCACCACACCCAGCGGCCCGAAGACCACCGGCGCGATCACCAGGCCCAAGACGGCGTAGAGCAGGCAAGAAATGGTCCAGCGGCGGCCGGGATTACCCGTCATGCACAAATCCCACGAATTTGCATTGTTGTATTATCTAAACAGGTTTGCGGTCCCCATCAAAGGAGATTCGGCGATGAACTCTAAGATGGCCATCGGCATCATCGCCGGAAGCTTAGGAATTTTCGCCATCTTTACGGTTATCCTATGGCGAGCCGGCCTCTTTGACTTTACTGGCACGGAGGCCAGTTCAAAAGTGGTGGCGTCAACCATAGCATTGGTTGGGGGCTTTTTCGCGTCTCTCGTTGGCGCATTCGGCATAATTATGAGGCTATCCATTGACCAGCAAAACGCCACACTCAACGAGCAGGCTGAACGTCGCCTTACTTTGGATTCTGAGAGAAACGCAAATTTACAACTTGAATCCGAGAAGCGGCTGAATATGGAGGCTGCAATCTCGGCGGTAGGTTTACTGAGCACCGAGTCTGGTGCGGAGGTTCCCACTACCCAACGGGCCGGCGTATTGTTCACTCTGGCTCAGCTAGGACACATTGAACTATCGCTAACGATGTTGGACCAAATGCTCAATGCCGATCGGATTGATCCAGTCACTGCCGCATATGTCGTCGACCAAGGGCTAAAATCGAGCAATAGTGGGGCGCAAGTCGATGCTGCTTCTTGCTTTTTTTCTCACCATGAGAGCTTTCTTACAGATGGAAGTTCTGAAATCCCACAAAGCACCATCGATGGTTGGAATCTCGATTGGCCATTCCAAGCCCGCAACTTATTAGCACAGGGCTTGATTCAATTGATGCTTTGTAGACCGGTCGGCGATTGGACGCCAAATGCGCTGAATGGCTTCGCTGCCAGATTGGCTAACATCTGGGAGTTAGAATCGGATTTATATATCAAGCATGGAGTCGGGCTGTGTCTGAATATCATCTTAGGCACATATCCTCCAAATCAGATTTTGCTGGCACAGTCTGGACCTGTCGCAATAGATGACCTAAGATCGAGATTGGATGCCGAAAATCAAGAAGTAGTTACAGCCGATTTTATTAAGTTAAACGAAGATATTAGTCGATGGATAACAGACACCCCAATCAATGACGATACAGCGCCATAACGTCACAGAACCCGAACCATTGTCTTGCGTCGAAGATAACATCACGATTCTCCGTACCGTTCCACTATGCTACCGAACCGCTCCCCAGTGACATCTTTCTCTGTCTCACTGGGTGCGTAACAATCACAAATTGAAGAGACGCGGTAGTATCGGTCATGCCAAGGCATGCCCGAATGCCGGACTAGCTGTTATACTGGACTACGCAACCATACGAATATCACGCGCGGCAATGCCGCGTAACTAGATTGACCGTGACCATGGGCCTGAGAGTGTGACTTGGCTCCGTAAAGCAGTCAAGGAGTAGACCCTCTCAGTGAGTTTTCAAGATTTCTCCCTTCATCCTCAGGTTTTGGCCGGCGTCAGATCCGTGGGCTACACCAAGCCCACCCCCATCCAGCAACAGGCTATCCCAGTTGCCCTAGAAGGCCGGGACGTCCTGGGACTGGCCCAAACCGGCACCGGCAAGACCGCCGCCTTTGCTCTCCCCATCCTCCATCGCCTAGCCACCGCGCCTCCCAAACGTGGCGTC
This sequence comes from uncultured Dehalococcoidia bacterium, assembly GCA_964394825.1. Classification (GTDB taxonomy): domain Bacteria; phylum Chloroflexota; class Dehalococcoidia; order Lucifugimonadales; family UBA3495; genus UBA9611. The sequence goes on from CAYMZL010000006.1 coordinate 15,047, forward strand.
CGATGCCTGGTCATCGCACCGACCCGCGAACTGGCCGAGCAGATCCATCAGGCCTTCATCGACCTGGGGCAACACCTCCCCATAAAGAGCGTCGCGGTCTACGGCGGCGTCGCCAAGGGCCCCCAACTGGCCGCACTGCGGCGTGGGGCTCAGGTGGTGGTTGCCTGTCCCGGCCGATTGCTGGACCACGTCAGCCAAAAGGACATTGACCTCACCGGCGTTGAGGTGTTGGTCTTGGACGAAGCCGACACCATGTGCGACATGGGGTTCTTGCCCGACGTACGCCGCATCTTGGATCACATTCCGGCCAAGCGGCAAACCCTTTTCTTCTCAGCCACCATGCCCAACGAGATCCGGTCCTTGGCGGTAAAGATACTGAAAGACCCGGTGTTGGTCCAGATCGGGGCCATCGCCCCGGCCAAGACCGTGTCCCACGCCCTGTACCCCGTCCCGGACAAACTCAAGAAGAATCTGCTTGTGGCCCTATTGGAGCAGACTCCCACGGGCCGGGCCCTCGTCTTCACCCGCACCAAGCACCGGGCCCGCACCCTGGCTTTGGACTTGGCCAAGAGGTCGTTCCGGGTGGCCGCGCTCCAGGGAAACATGTCTCAAAATGCCCGGCAACGGGCGATGGACGGCTTCCGCGCCGGCAGATTCGACATCATGGTGGCCACCGACATCGCCGCCCACGGCATCGATGTCCCCGAGATCTCCCACGTGATCAATTTCGACTTCCCAAACACCGCCGACACCTACCTCCACCGGATCGGCCGCACCGGCAGGGCCGAGCAGACCGGCGAGGCCTTCACCCTGGCCGGCGCCGAGGACGGCGCAATGATTCGTGAGGTCGAGAAAGAACTGGGCGCGCGGATCGAGCGGCGGCGTCTGCCCGGATTCGACTACGGAGATTTCACGCCAGAGGAGCAGTTTCGGGAGGAACGGCTTGGACTACGCCGCGCTGCCGGGCCGAGCAATGGCGGCCGGAGCAGGCCCGCCAATAGGTCCAATAACAGCCAGGATAGGCCTCGGGGAAACGGCGCTTCCAATAACGGAAGACGCTCAGAGCAACCGGTAGGTACCACGCCCCGGACCAACTTATCTAACGGGACGGGCAGGTCTCAAAAGCAGGGCGCCCCAACTTTCCGCCCACGTCCCGCCCGGCCCGGCAGGCCACGAGGGCGCTCCACCGCCCGGCGCTAGGGGTGGTCTATTGCGCGGTCAAGCCCGGTAAAAGGTGTGCAGGCCTACGCTGAAAGTAGGGGCAGGTTTCCAACCTGCCCTTTTTCTATGCCACGGCGGTTGTCGAAACAATGGGGTCGCCGTGGAGATGTATACCGGCGCAAGTAAGACCCATGGCCGGAATCCGGGCCGGCCCATATTGGTTTCGGCTGGCACGGGAGTCAATCACGAGTGTCAGGGCGGGTTGGAAACCCGCCCCTACGAAGTCGCGCCATCGAAGAATCGGATTCGGGGCGCAGATTGGAATGCGGGGGGAGGCCCGATCGCTTCCGCCGCTCTGGCCAGCCAGATGCTCGGAGGGACCCGCTAGATTTCTTTACTGCTTATGGAACTGGGGCAGCAGTTCTTCACCCAATATCTCTAGCTGCTCCATGGTCTCTTCCGCGGAACACATGGGCCGCATCACGAACTTGGAGCCGCCGGCATCGATGTAGCTCTGGACGTATTCCGCCACCTTCTCCACGGGGCCCACGGCGGTGAACTCGGTGAAATGGGCGTCAGGGCGCTGACGGGTGATGAACCGGCTGGCTTTCTCGGTGGCCTCAGCCACGTCGGCGGAGACGTAGTAACCCATCAAGATCCCGATGTGGTCGTCTTCAATCTCCCGGTGACATTCGTTGGCCGTTTCAAAAAGAATGCCGCAACCCTCTTTCACTTCTTCGGGCGTCGCGCTGGAAACCAGCCAACCGTCGCCCACCCGCCCGACGCGCCGGGCGGCGGCGGCTGACCGCCCCCCGATCCAGACTGGGGTCGATGGCTGCAGGTAGGGCTTGGGTGTGACCGTCACGTTGTGGCAACTGAAGAACTCGCCCTCGTGGGTGACGTCGTCCTCTTCCCACAGGCGGCGCATCAACTGGATCGCCTCATCGGTCCGGGGACCGCGGCGTTCCTTGGTCACGCCGCAGGCCTCATACTCCTCCGGCTCCTCCTGGCCCAACCCAACCGCAGGGAAGAAACGTCCCTGGGACAGGTAGTCCAGGGTGGCGATCTGCTTGGCCAACACCACCGGGTTGCGGAGGGGCATGGCCAACACGCTGGTGCCGAACTTCAGGCGCTCCGAGTAGGCCGCCGCCATGGCGCAGGCCATCATCGGTTCCAGGCTGAATTTTTCGCCGACGATGCGGTCGCTGAGCCAGAGAGAGTCGTAGCCGTGTTTATCACCGACCTCCACCAACTTCCGGAGATAGTTGTGGTCTTCTCCTCCTTCTCCGTAGGCTCCTGGCATGTAACCGATGGCGATACTCATCTCATCTCTCTCGGGTCGACTTTTTCGGGCGGCTGAAGCTGGAAGCAATTATAACCCAACTCGGCGGTCGTATCAGTAGGGGCACGGTCCCGATGGAATCGGGATGCCCCTACTGATGGTGGCGACCCATCCTACCCGCTGAGAGGGTCCATGCCCGCTTCGGCGCGGGCGTCGTTGATATGGTCGAGGATCCGCTGCCGCAGGGGCGCAATCTCGTAGCCGATGTCGGCCAGCATCCGGCTATTGTCCAAGTTGTACACGTGGGGAACCAACTGGTCGCCGGTGGTTATCTGGGCGCCGGGGATGATATCGCGCACGATGTCGGCCATGTCCTTGATGGTGCACAGGTTGCCCCCGCTGATGTAGACCCGGTGGTTCAGCTTGCCGGCGAGCGCCGCCCTGACGAATATCTCTGCTGCGTCCTCGGCGTGGATCATGGGAGACTGCTCGTCCTCGTGGAAGGGCATGCTCACGGGCTTTCCGATGGCCGGCAGGGACATCAACAATCCGCCGATCATGCCCGTCATACCGGTTACCCTTCCGTGGCCGAACACGGTGCAGATGCGCACTCCTCTTAGATCTAGGCCGTGCCGGTCGATGTAGCGCTTGGCCGAGAAGTCGTTGACAGATTTCGTCATGCCGTAGACGTTGACTGGGTCGTTGAGGTCGTCCTCGTTGATGGGCCGGTCGCCGAAGGTGTCTTGGACTCCGTAGACGGCGATGGAACTGGCGTAAACCACGCGTTCGATGCCGGTCCAACGGGCCGCTTCAAACACGTTGTTGGTGCCGCCGATGTTGACCTGCATGGCGTAATGGTGCCGGTCCTCGGTGTCCGGGGGCAACAGAGCGGCCATGTGGATGATCTTATGGACCTCGTGGGTGTTGATGGCCTCCAGCAGATGGGGCAGTTGGGTCACGTCGCCCCGGTACATCTTGATGCGGTCCAGGTAGGGCTCCAGATTGGCCCGGGGCGGGGCCAGGTCGAAGCAGACCACCTCCTCGCCCCGGTCCAAGAGCTTGCGGATGATCCTGTTGCCGATGAATCCCGTGCCGCCGGTGACCATCACGGACATATCGCGCCCCTCCAGAATTACTTCTGATCTAATCAGCCAGGCGTGCCCGCCTCGGCAGGTCCCGTAAATCATATAGCCGCGGGCAAGCCCTCGCAATCCCGGTTGAGTTTACATAAGATCGCGCGACACTCTTGACACTACATCGGCGGATGGTAAACAATATTTAGAACGATTTGGAAAGTTCGCCCAGTCTCACACTGGGCTCACACCACTCACTGGGGCTGTCCCGGTAAGATAATTCGCCGGCTTGACCGGATGGTCCTAAAAGACAAAATCACTTAAGAATTTCAGGCTGGAAATTCAAGGCCCGTTGTCCTTAGTGTTGGGGGTAAGATGAAGAAGATTCGAATTCCAATAGCGCTAATAGTAGTAGCTGTTCTGGCGCTTGCTCTACCGCTCGTAGCCAGCGCAGACAACTCGTGGAGCAAATATCACTGGGATATCGCAATCACAGATGACCCACTTGGGTTCGGTGATAACACTGCTTCTGTTTGGACTAGCAGTCTTGCAGGGGCATCAACTGACTGGAACGCTTCAGTACTTAAGAATGTAGTTACAAGCGGCACCAACACGGCTTGTGATCCTGTACTTGGAGGCGTTGAAGTTTGTAATGCCGAATACGGTGCCAATGGGTGGCTCGGTATTGCGCAGGTATGGGTATACCGCGGAAGGGCCGGTCACATCGCACAAGCTCTGGTCAAGGTAAACGATACCTATTTCAATATGGCAAAATATAGTTCTCAGTCATGGAAAGACTATGTCATGTGTCAGGAAGTCGGTCATACCTTTGGACTGAGCCATCAAGATGAGACTTTTGATAATACGAACCTAGGCACTTGCATGGATTATACAAGTGATCCAGACGGTCCCCCGTCTAACCTGAATCCCAACGACCACGACTACGCCGTGCTTACCGAAAAATACGGGCATCTAAACGGGATCAGTGACGGTGGTAAGGGCGGCGGAAACGGTAACGGCAATGGCAAGGGCAAGAAGGGCGACCCGCCTGGACAGGACATCAGGCAGTGGGGCAAGGCCATCAGCACCGACGGCAAAGGCCGCCCCGACCTGTTCGAACTCGACTTGGGCAATGGCGACAAGTTGTTTACCCACGTCTTATGGGCTGATTAATTCTCCTAAAATCCTCCGGTAGGCTGAAAGAACGTAGGGGCACGGCGTTGCCGTGCCCCTACGTTGTTAATAAGCGGTCTTCATAACGGCCTCTTCGCCGGTATCCCTACTCTCC
>CAYMZL010000007.1:0-9975 GCA_964394825.1 uncultured Dehalococcoidia bacterium
ATCCCGCCGCCCTGGCGAACAAGGAGTTCGGCAATGGCGTGGGCCAGGCCCTATTCGGCAAGGGACTGGTGGCCATGGAATGGGTCCGGGCCGACGCGGTGGCAATCATTAAACCCAAGCCGGCCACCGGGCGGGAGCAGCACACTCTGACCTCCCACCAATCCGAAGCGCTGTCCAGGATACAAGAGGCCCTGGATGACCCCGGGCTCCAGCCGCGCAGTTTCTTGCTCCACGGCGTCACCGGCAGCGGCAAGACCGAGGTCTATCTGCGGGCCATCGACCAAGTGGTGCGCCAGGGCCGCCAGGCCATCTTCCTTGTTCCCGAGATTTCCCTGACTCCTCAGACGCTGGAACGGGTCAACGCCTGGTTCCCCGGCCGCGTGGCGGTGATGCACAGCCGGTTGACGCCACGCCAGCAATTCGACCAGTGGTGGGATATCCGCGAGGGCAAGTACGACGTGGTTGTGGGCCCACGCAGCTCGCTTTTCGCTCCGGTGCCCGATCTCGGCCTGATCGTCGTCGACGAGGAGCACGAGTGGACCTACAAGCAGATCGAGACCCATCCGCTGTACCATGCCCGCGCCGCCGCCCTGGAACTGGGCCGCCTCACCGGGTCTCCGGTGCTGATGGGCAGCGCGACCCCCGACGTGGAGACCTACTATGCCGCCACCCGGGGCCGGCACACGCTGTTGGAGCTTCCCGACCGGGTGAGCGCCGGGCCAGACCGCGTATCCCGGCTGGCGCAGGTACAGGTCTGCGATATGCGGCGCGAGTTGCGGGAGGGCAACCGCAGCATATTCAGCCGGGTCTTGGCCCAGGGCCTGAAGGATTGTCTCGCCGGTGGGCATCAGGCGATATTGTTCTTGAACCGGCGCGGCGCATCGTCGATCGTCCAGTGCCGGGACTGCGGCCATGTGGCCACCTGCCGAAGCTGCACCGTTTCGCTGACCTACCATTCCACCCAGTCGCGGCTGCTGTGCCACCGGTGCAACCGCCGGAGCAGGATGCCAAACACCTGTCCAACCTGTGGTGGGACACATATCCGCCAACTGGGAGCGGGCACCCAGCGGGTGGTGGAAGAGGTTAAAAAGCTGCTGCCCAAAGCCACGGTCGACCGGTTGGACGCCGACGCCACCCGTTCCGGCCAGGACCTTGAAGAGACCATGGCCCGGCTATCCAGCGGCGACACCCAGGTGCTGGTGGGCACGCAGATGGTGGCCAAAGGCCTGGACATTCCCAACGTGACCCTGGTGGGAGTGGTGCTGGCGGATATCGGCCTCTATCTGCCCGACTTTAGGTCCGGAGAACGGGCCTTCAGCCTGCTGTGTCAGGTGGCCGGGCGCGCGGGCCGGGGCGAGGACATCGGCCAAGTGATAGTCCAGACCTATAACCCCGACCACTACGCCATCCGGGCCGCCGCCGCCCAGGACTACCGGGCCCTCTACCAGCATGAGATCAATGCCCGGAGGGAGTTGGGAAGCCCGCCGTTCAACCAACTGGTCCACCTGGTGTTCCAAGACCGGAACGAGAGCCAGGCGCAACGGCAGGCAACGGAGACCGGAAGAACGCTGTCCCAGAGGGCCCAGGCCCAGGGCCTGACCGACGTCGACGTCGTGGGCCCCGCGCCCGGAATCCCTTCCCGTATCCGGGGCCGCTACCGCTGGCACCTGACCCTCCGCGGGCGGGGGCTGTTGCGGTTCATGGAGGGCATGGAATTCCCGCCGGGCTGCACCATCGACGTGGATCCGGTGCACGTCTTATAGCGCGCTTTACACTCGTGAGAAGCGTTGAATATAATAACTAGCGTCCCCAATGCGTGATCACGGCCAAGAAAGGCGCGGTTAGCTGCCCCGCCGTAGCCGGTATCCCCACACCTGTGAGGTGGTCCCAGTGGCGATCCTGAACATGCGTTTGTTGCCTGACCCCATTCTGCGGAAGCAGGCGAAGAAAGTGGCCAAAGTTACGCCGCAACTAAAGAAGCTGGTCGAAAACATGGTGGAAACCATGCACGACCAGAACGGCGTGGGCTTGGCCGCCAACCAGGTGGGCTCCCTCCAGAAGGTGGCGGTGATCCAGACCCCCGACATGGAAGAGCCCATGGTGCTCATCAACCCTGAGATCATGAAGAAAGAGGGTGAGCGCCAGGTGGAAGAGGGCTGCTTGAGCGTTCCCGGCTACCGGGGACTGGTCCACCGTTCCGAGAAGGTCAGGGCCAAGGCCATGGGACTGAACGGAAAGATCTACCGGGTTAACGCCGATGAATTGCTGGCCCAGGCCCTGGAGCACGAGATAGACCACCTGAACGGCATCTTGTACATCGATCACCTGGTCGACCACGAGAGCCTTTACAAGATTACCTACGCTCCGGATGACGACGAAGAGGGCGGCGACGAAGAGTTTGCAGAGGACGGCGTTGAAGATGAGGAAGATGAGTCCGAAGCGCCGGCCGCGCCCGTAGTTGCTGAGACCTCCGCATCGGTCAGCGAGGACTGAGCGCCGCCGGCTCTCGCCATCGTCAAACCGGTAATCCGTCCCTGTGGGTTAGGCCGGGTTCGCCTATCCGCTTGGACCACTGCACCACGCCGCTCCGTCCATGACGTGCCGCCTATGATCAAAAAACTCGCCGCCTTCTGCGCCTCCCGCGGGACCGACGCCTACCTGGTGGGCGGGTCCGTCCGTGACTGGCTGCTCTCCGGCAGGCCCGGCCGCGACATCGACATCGCCGTTTCCGGAGACCCGGAGACCATCGCTCAAGAGATCGCACGGAAGTTTGGCGGCACGGTTGTTTTCCTGGGCCCAGCCCACGGTGTGCTGCGGGTGGTGACGCCCGGCAACGCCCCCGGTGACGCCGACGATTCCGATCATGATCATGCCCCGTGGAACATCGACGTGGACGGGTTCGCCGGGACCATTGAAGGCGACCTGAACCGGCGGGATTTTTCCATCAACGCCATGGCCATCCCTCTGGCGGAGTGGCCGTCGCCCGATGCGGTCATCGACCCATTGGGAGGCCGGGCTGATCTGGCCGGAAAGACCATCCGCGCCCTGGGACCAACGGTGTTTCGAGAGGACCCAGGACGGCTGATGCGGGTTATCCGCCTGGCTGGGCAGTTGAGATTCCGGATTGAACCTGGAACCTCCAAGCTGATCACCGCCGACGCCCGTTTACTGGCCGGCGTCTCTCCGGAACGGGTCAGGGAGGAATTCCTGAACATCCTTTCGCTGGACGGCGCCAAGGGGCAACTTGAGGTGCTCGACCACTTCGGCCTCTTTGAGCAGGTGATACCTGAGCTCCAGTCCACTAAGGGTGTCGATCAACCCAACATGCACTACTGGGATGTCTGGGGCCATACCATGCACACCGTCGAGGCGGCGGAGCTCTTGACCAAGGGACACCAGAATTCGCCCGTCTATTCCTGCGTGCCCTGGACTCCGGATAGCGAGGCCCATTTCAACCGGCAGGCAACCGACGGCCACACCCGCGGCACGGTGTTGAAACTGGCCGCGCTGTTCCATGACATCGCCAAACCCCAGACCAAGTCCCTGGACGCCACCGGCCGCACCAGGTTCTTCGGCCATTCGGAACAGGGAGCTGAGATAGCCGCCGAGCGATTGGCGCAGCTTCGCGTCAGCGCCAAGGGCATCGAGATGGTGGCCAAGATGGTGGAGCAGCACCTGCGTCCCAGCAACATGAAAGACGGCGACGAATGGCCCACCAACCGGGCGATCCACCGCTACTTCCGGGACGTGGGCGACGTGGCCATCGACACTTTGTATCTATGCTTGGCCGATTATCTGGGGGCAAAAGGCCCCGAGTTGGCACATGAAGACTGGCGTAACCATGCTAGAATGGTCGGACATATCCTCCACGTAGGCACCAGTGAACCGGTTTCCCCCAATACCACGCGCCTCATCACCGGACACGATCTGATGACCCACCTCAACCTTCCACCGGGGCCAGAGATTGGCGCCCTATTGGAACGTGTTGAAGAGGCCAGGGCCGGCGGAGAGATTGAGACCAAGGAGCAGGCCCTGGAAATGGCCGCCGATGCGCTGAAATATCTGGCCGAACAAGCGGCTGCGGAAATCCGCCCCAACGGGCCGGACTAGCCGATGCGCTCCCGCAGCATACGCCTATCAATCTCGATCATCCTGATCCTGGGCATCGCCATCGCCGCCCTGGGATTTAAAGACATCAACATCGACATCCCCGGTTTTCCTGGGCTGGAACGCACCGGCACCGGGCCATTGGGTCTCAAGCTTGGTCTCGACCTGCGGGGTGGCGGGCACCTGGTCTACCAGGCCGACACCGGCACCAGGTTCGACGTAACATTCGCTGAGCCGGTCGATTTTTCAGATCTCACCAGCACACTCGAAACACTGCGGTTCGGGGATAACGACGCCGCTTTGGAGGACCTCCAAGTTGTGCCCCTCGAGGCGAATCGCTTTCAGATCCGCAGCGGCATCCTGGCCGTCGACGACCCCAGGCGGACCGGCCTGAATGAAGCCTTGGCGGCGGCCCTCGGCCCGGTATCGTTCTTTCAGGCCACTGTCATCGAGGAACCGACGCAGGACCAGATGGAAGGGGTGTTGGACAACATCACCCGCCGCGTCAGCCGGTCCGGGACCGAAGCGCCGATCATTCAGCTATTCGGCGATGACCGCATCATCGTCCAGCTCCCCGGCGCCAGTGGCTCGGTCACCGAGATAGTCCTTGCCGAGCCCGCTCCGGACGCGGAGGTTGAAGTAACACTGAGGACATTGCTGGCAGAGGCCGGGTACGAGGATTTCGAGGTCGAACGTGAGGATGAAAGCACCTTCAAAGTGCGGTCAAACACTGTAAACGCCGAGACCCAGGCCGCAGCGGCGGTGGCGGTCACATTGGAGATAGGTGCGTTGTCCCAATTCCGGGTGAACAGCGGCATCGACGATGCCAAGTCGCTGATCGGTGCAACGGCCCGGCTCGAGTTTAAAGAGCGGACCTGCGTTACCGCAGCGTGCATCAACTTCACCGACGCGGACCTGGGACTTACCGGTGACGACCTTTCCCGGGCCGAGGCCTCCACAGACCAGCTTGGCATCGGCTGGGTGGTGAACCTCCAGTTCAATGGCCGAGGCTCGGAGATCTTCTCCGACCTGACCCGCCGCATATCCACGCCGGAAGCACAAGCCACCAAACGAATCTCAATCATCATGGACGACCTTCAGTTGCTTGCTCCGGTGGCCCGGGCCTGGATCCGTGATGGCCGCACCGTAATCAGCGGTAACTTCACCAGAGAAGGGGCCCGCACCCTTTCCATCCAGTTGGAGTCGGGCCGCCTGCCGGTGCCGCTCAAGCTGATTCAGGAGAGCGATGTCGATGCTTTGCTGGGGTCCGAGTCGCTGCGCAACAGCCTGATTGCCGGCCTGGTCGGCTTGGGTCTGGTGTTTGTGTTCATGATCGTCTATTACCGCATGGCCGGAGTGGTGGCGGCTTTTGCCCTGATGTTCTACACGATCATCGTGTTGGCGATATTCAAGATGATTCCCGTCACCCTGGAGTTGGCCCACATCGGCGGGTTCATCCTCTCCATCGGCATGGCTGTTGACGCCAACATCCTGATCTTCGAACGCATGAAAGAAGAGGTGCGCATCGGCCGCACGTTGGCCTCATCCATGGAGGTGGGGTTCAGCCGTGCCTGGCCCGCCATCAGGGATAGCAACATCTCCACCATGATCACCTGTCTGGTGCTCCTGTGGTTCGGCGACCGGCTGGGTGGCGGCCTGGTCACGGGCGTGGCCATCAGCTTATTCATCGGCGTGGCGGTCAGCATGTTCACCGCCGTGGTGGTCAGCCGGAACCTGCTGCAGTTGATGGCCTGGATCGGGCTGGGCGGAAGGATCAACCTTTTCACCCCAGAGCCGTTGCCGCGCGGCAGCCAGATGGCGGCCCAAGTTCCGGCCCCGGCCCCGAGGGGAGGACGCTAGTGATGGATGTTGTCGGCAAAAGGGGCTGGTACTTCCTGATCTCCGCACTGATCATTATTCCGGGCCTGGTGTCGATGATGGCCCCGCCGGGTTGGCTATCCTGGGATTCGGGCCTGCGGGCAGGCATCGACTTCAGCAGCGGTTCCGTGATGAACGTCACCTTCCGCCAACCGGTGGAGGAGGAACATATCCGGGAGCGCATGGACGAGCTGGGCCACCCCGAAGCGCTGATTCAGAGGATCGGCGGCACCAACTTCTTCATCCGCACCGAGGTGCTGAAAGAAGCGGCCGGTGGAGGTCAATCGGAGCGGGAGGTCATCGAGCGTGATCTGGAGAAATTTCTCGGCATGGAGCGGGGCCGGGTAGAGTTTGACACCGTCTCCCCCATCGTTGCCCAAGAAACGGTCAGGACCGCCTTTTTCGCCCTGGCCGCCGCCTCGGTGTTCATCATGTTCTTCGTGTGGTACGCCTTCCGCCGGGTGCCTAAAGCACACCGGTATGGCGTCAGCGCCATCCTGGCCCTGGTCCACGACCTCTTGATCATCCTGGGAATATTCTCGATCCTGGGCAAGGTCATCAACCTGGAAGTGAACTCCATGTTCATCGTGGGTTTGCTGATCGTGGCCGGTTACAGCGTGAACGACACCATCGTGGTCTTCGACCGCATCCGTGAGAACGTGTCGCGCCATCCCGACCGGGAGCTGGCGCCCATGGTCAACCTGAGCATCATGGAGAGCATGGGCCGGTCGCTGAACACCAGCATCACGACCTTGGTGGTGCTGCTGGCCATGTTGTTCATCGGGGGCAACAGCATCCGTGAGTTGCTGCTGGTGCTGGCCATCGGCGCGGTGGTCGGGACCTACAGTTCCATCTTCATCGCCAGCCAGTTCCTGGTCATGTGGGACCGGGGCGAGATCGGCCGTATCTTGCGGCGAGGACCGGCGGCCGCGGCCTCATCGTTGCTGCACCTGATCGGCCGCTGACGTGGCGGTTAACCTCTAAACTCTCCCGGCGTGAGGCAGCAGGACGATCCGTCCGGTGGGTTTTCGTTCCGTCACCAACCGGTAGGCCTCCGCCGCCTGCTCCAGGGGCAATTCCAGGTTCACCACGGGCCGCAGTTTGCCCTCCAGCGCCATCCGGGCCGCCTGCTCCACCATCGCTCTGGACACTCCCGACGCGCCCAGCACCCGGGCGTCGCGGAAGATGACCTCCGCCGGATTCAGGTTGACGCTCTGCCCCTGGATCTCTCCCAGCAAAACCAACCGGCCGAACTGGGCCAGGCTTCTAAGGGTTGAGGGAAACAAGGCTGAGCCCACGGTATCTATCACAACGTCCGCGCCCTCGTCCTCAGTCATGGCCATCACCAACTCGGCGAAGTCCAGACCGCCGTCTCCCAGGACCTCGGCGGCGCCCAGATCGCGCAGTGCATTCTCCTTTTCGGGGGACGACGAGACGGCCAGCACCCGCGCTCCCAACGCCGCCGCCGCCTGTACCGCGTGGGAGCCCAGCCCCCCTCCTGCGCCGGTGACGACCACCGTTTCTTCCGGGGCCACCTGGGCCGTCTCCTGGACCGCCTGGAGGGCCACGCCCATCGGGCAAGCCAGCAGCGCCGCGCCGATGGGGTCCAGCCCCTCCGGCGCCTTGACCAGGCTGTGTTCGGAAAGCGCCACGTACTCGGCAAAGCCACCGTCGCGGCCGTGGCCGATGCCCTCACCCTCCCGGCACCGGTGCTCACGCCCGATGGCGCAGCGGCCGCAATGGCCGCAGGCCTCGGTGAGGATGCTGACCACCCGGTCTCCCGGCTGTAGCCTGGTGACCTCATTGCCGGTCTCCTCCACCAAGCCCGATATCTCGTGGCCCAGGATGACGCCGGACCCGACGCCGCGGCGGAGCAGACCGGCCATCACCGACCGGTCGTGGTGGCAGAACCCGCAGGCAGTGACCCGCACCAGGGCCTGGAAGGGTCCCGGTATGGGCGTGGGTACATCGATCACCTCCAGGACTGGAGGGTCGCCCGCTTGCTTCAGATTTAGGGCTCTCATACCTGTGGATTATATTCCCAGGGACGTATACCGCCAAGGCGGCGCTACCGTATAATTGGCGATGCCGTCCAGCCCGCCCAGGCTCAAGTTTTAGGCTGAGATGGGATTGAGAGTCAGGGTTTCCTCAGAGGGTAAGGAATGAAGATTGGGGCCCATGTTTCCACCGCCGGAGGCATCGGTAATGCGGTCGCCCGGGGCCAGGAGATTGGCTGCGAGGCCATCCAGATCTTCGGCTCTTCGCCCCAAACTTGGGCTTTTAAGCCCGTGCCCGGCGAGCAGATCGAGCTTTTTAAGCAGCTCCTCGTGGACGCCGGCATGGGCCCGGTGTTCTTGCACGCCATCTATCTGATCAACCTGGGGACCCCCAACAAGGACAATCTGCGGAAGGGCATCGGCTCCCTGGTCAACTACATGAATCTGGCGGCCGGCATCGGCGCGGCCGGCGTCATATTCCATCCGGGCAGCCACGGCGGCCGGGGCTATGAAGCGGTGCTGCCCCAGACCGTGGACGCCATCAAGACGGTGCTGGACGCCTCACCCGACGGACCGTGCCTGGCGGTGGAAAACATGGCCGGCATGGGCCGGCATATCGGCGCCAGGTTCGACGAACTGGGGGGCATCTTGCAAGCCGTGGACAGCCCCCGCCTGAAGATATGCTTGGACACCCAACACGCCTTTGCCGCCGGTTACGACCTGACCAACCCCCAGGGGATACAGGCGATGCTGGACGAGCTGGACGCCGGCCCCGGTAGCGCCAACGTTGTGGCGGTCCACGCCAACGACTCCAAACGCGTCCGTGGATCGGGGGTGGACCGGCACGACAACATCGGCGACGGGTTCATCGGAGAAGCGGGGTTCGCCGCCATCATGGGCAACCCGGCCTTCGCCGGCGTGCCCTTTCTGCTGGAGGTGCCGGGCTTCGAGGGCAACGGCCCGGACCGGCGGAACATAGACATCCTCAAGAAGATCAGGCGGCAGTCCGGGCTCTCCCCTTGATCAACATAACCAACCGGGAATTCGTCCGTCTCGTGCGCCAAGCCTACCGGGAGATGCCCGGGGAGGTGCTCCGGTCGCTGGACAACGTGGACGTGGTGGTTGAGGAATGGCCCGGACCCGATGACCAGGACCTGATCGACGGCGAGGGTACCCTCTTCGGGCTCTACAGCGGTGTGCCCTTGACCGAGCGCGAGGGCGGTGACCCCATGTTGCCCGACCGGATCGTCATCTACCGCCAACCCATCCTGCGCAGTTGCTCCAACCGCATCCAGGCCGAACGCGAGATCAAGGTTACCCTGTGGCACGAGATCGGCCATTACCTGGGCATGAGCGAGGATGACCTGCACCGGCTGGGGTACGGCTAGTGGCAACCATTCTGAGCCGCGCCGGCTGGGCCATGGGCACCGGCCTGGGTATAGGACTGGCCCCCATCGCTCCGGCCACCGTGGCCAGTCTCGCGGCGGTGCTGCTCTACGGGTTTTCTCCCCTTGATGAAGATTCCACCGGCTTCTTCCTGCTCTGCGGACTGGGGTTCCTGGCCGGGATATGGGCCTGCCATACCCTGATCACCGAGGCCGACCACGACCCCAAGCGCGCGGTCTGGGACGAATTCGCCGGCATGTGGGTCACCTGTTTGTTTCTGCCCAAGACCCTGCCCTGGCTGGCGGCCGCGTTCGTTGTATTCCGGGTATTGGACATCCTAAAACCGTGGCCGGTCCGCCGGTTCGAACGGCTGCCCGGAGGTCTGGGCATCATGGCCGACGACCTGGCGGCCGGGGCGGCCGGAGCCGTTGGACTGAACGTGGTCTACCGGATTTTCTTCTAGGCGGCGGAGCCTGGCTTCATTGCCCGGTAAATACCCCCTATGGTATACTCCGACAAGCATCAACCTGCCCCCGTTCCAGCTTCGGCCCAGGCGTCGATCCGGAAACCGGTGGCAGGGATTTTGCGGGCCTCGCCGTCCCCCCGC